>CAMWNG010000008.1 GCA_947175575.1 uncultured Bacteroidales bacterium
TGATAGATCATAAGCTCTGGGTCGAGGTAGACGGAAAGGAAACCTGTCTCATATGCCACGCTGTGTTCAAAGACGGCTACAACGAATATTTCAAGACCGAAGACTGCTTCAGCTATGTGACTGAAGAAGATGCCGAGAATTGGATCAACAAGAGCATACCGAATATTTACATCTACCCTGATACGACGCGACACGAAGGCCGGGAATGTAAATTCAATCCGGGGCAACTCGACTATTACTGGTATAAAATATGGGGAGATAAGTATTATCTGGATAACGGCCTGAAATTATCGTGGCCTGAAGGCGGTCAGAGCTGGGAATTGCGCTCGGAACCTAACCCCGACAATCAGGAACTCACGGACTTCTACATGAATGACAACCGTGTCATGACAAAAAAATGGGATCCTGATGAAGCTGCTGTCCTGACCATCGTAGTGAATACACTGTGACTGCAAATTTATCAAGGGCGGTTTGATCTTCACCCCATATTAAAAGACCGCAGTCTTTTTCGGTCAGAATCATATCTCCATATAAATTGGGGATATGCCGGATACGGAAACGGCTATTTTCATACCGGAACTTTAAATCCTTCAAAGCCGGTTAAACTTGATAATCCCGATAAGAATCTCAAGGACGAAAATATCACCTATACCTCAATTCAATATACTTTAATACGATGAGAATTATAAAAATTCTAAGACCTATATTATGTCCGTTATTGCTCTTTGCCATTATACTGTCGTTCACAGCGTGTTCGGAGGTGGAAGACGAACCTGTGCCTTGGAAACCTCAAACTAAACACTATTATTGGGATTTGTTTCTTGTAGATGAGGACGGGCTTAATCTGCTTAACACTTGCGATGACACCTTCTCATTGATAGATCATAAGCTCTGGGTCGAGGTAGACGGAAAGGAAACCTGTCTCATATGCCACGCTGTGTTCAAAGACGGCTACAACGAATATTTCAAGACCGAAGACTGCTTCAGCTATGTGACTGAAGAAGATGCCGAGAATTGGATCAACAAGAGCATACCGAATATTTACATCTACCCTGATACGACGCGACACGAAGGCCGGGAATGTAAATTCAATCCGGGGCAACTCGACTATTACTGGTATAAAATATGGGGAGATAAATATTTTATGGATCTCGGCTTTAAATTGTCTTGGCCGGAGGGTGGTCAAAGTTGGGAGTTGCGCTCGGTGCCAAACCCCGATAATCAGGAACTGACGGATTTCTATATCAACGGAAGTTGCGTCATGACAAAAAAATGGGAGGATGTTGAACATTCCGTCCTGACCATCGTAGTTAACAGAGAATAACTTCATATATTTTTAGACTAAGGGCGGACTTCATATCCGCCTTTAGTTGTCTATGCGGCTGTCCGATGTCCGGATTCATGTTATAGGATCAAGCCTACTGACTCCGGGGGATGCTTTGCGGTTTCAGGGATTTTTTGTACCTTTGCGGTCTAAAATATTGATTTGACATGGCTTTACAATGTGGTATAGTAGGACTGCCGAATGTGGGCAAGTCCACACTTTTCAACTGTCTGAGCAACGCCAAAGCTCAGTCAGCAAATTTCCCTTTCTGCACCATCGAGCCCAATGTGGGGGTCATCACCGTGCCCGATGACCGTCTGACCACCCTTGTGGAGATGTGTCAGCCGCGTTCAGTAGTGCCGGCTACGGTTGAGATAGTAGACATCGCCGGACTGGTCAAGGGGGCGTCGAAGGGCGAAGGCCTCGGCAACAAATTCCTGGCCAACATCCGCGAGACGGATGCCATACTGCATGTGCTCCGCTGCTTCGACGATGATAACATCACCCACGTGGACGGCTCCGTAGACCCTGTGCGCGACAAGGAGATAATCGAATACGAGCTAATCCTGAAAGATCTCGAAACCGTCGACAGCCGCATAGCCAAGACCTTGAAACAGGCCCAGACCGGCGGCGACAAGGTGGCCAAAATGCAGTACGAGGTGCTCCGACAGATAAAAGAGGCTCTGGACGCGGGGAAACCTGCGCGTTCGGTGGTGTTCGAGACTCCTGACGAACAGAAATTCGCCCGCGAGCTTTTCCTGCTCACCTCAAAACCTGTGCTTTATGTCTGCAATGTGGACGACGCATCGGCTGCCACAGGCAACGCATACGTGGACGCCGTGCGCAAGAGCATCGAAGGCACCGATTCGAGTCTGCTGGTTGTGGCCGCACAGACCGAGAGTGAGATAGCCGAACTTGACACCTGGGAAGAACGCAAGGAATTCCTCAACGAGATAGGCCTGGAGGAAAGCGGCGTGTCGCGTCTGATCCGTGCGGCTTATTCGCTGCTTGATTTGCAGACTTACTTCACCGCTGGCCCCGACGAGGTGCGTGCGTGGACATTCATGCGTGGCTCCAAGGCGCCGAAATGCGCAGGAATCATCCACACCGATTTCGAAAAAGGATTCATCCGTGCCGAGGTAATCAAATACGACGACTATGTGAAGCTCGGCGGCGAACAAGGCGTGCGCGAAGCAGGCAAGCTGAGTGTCGAAGGCAAGGAATATGTGGTGCAGGACGGCGACATCATGCACTTCCGCTTCAATGTGTGATACGCTCCACCACCTCAAGAAAACGCGAAGCCCCGGCCGGATGGTCGGGGCTTGCTTGTGGCGAGCCGTCAGCCTCAGTTGAGGATTATGCCGGGAAGAGCCGGGGACGGTGCCGGACAATACACTCTTGCAAACTGGCGAAGAAATGCGATTGTCGATTTTCTGGGCGAGAGGTTTCTACGGCTCTCGCAAGTGGTGCCTTGTACGGCGAAGGGAGTAGATGTCTTTTTCATAGGCACTCTTTTGATTGATTCTGTATTTATAACGAGCGATGTACCATAATATTATAAATATGGCCTAAAAAATGGGCCACGCTTCGCAGCGCGGCCCGTCGAACTGAATATGCGTATCTCTAAGAACCGATTCTATGCGAGATACATCGAGCATGCACCGGTCATTATTGAAGAAACGACCGGAACAGATACGTTGGCAACCACATTGAGAAGCACTATGGCACCGATTATGAGAACGACTTCAACCACTGCGAGAGTTATGACGGCCGAGCGCGAGGTACGGATTCTGCCGTTGAGCGAGGCAAAGCATCCCCAGACAGCGGCAACACAGGGCAACAGCACGGCGAGTGCGGCGCAGAGCAGACCAATCGCGTACATTACAGGCCACTGAGACGAATAGCAGAAGATTCCTATATCGGCAAGCATGCTGTCGGTGCCCCAGCCGGCCAGAATGATAAGTCCGCAGAGCGTGATGATCAGGACAAAGAGTGCTCCGAGTCCGACACATACGCCCACGATGCCCAGTAACGTCATGAATATCTTGAAAATACCTGACAAAACGGTACCGAAGAAGCCGCGGGTGTCGGCCGGTTCGGACGCTATGCTGTCAAGAACG
The DNA here is from genome assembly GCA_947175575.1 of uncultured Bacteroidales bacterium. Classification (GTDB taxonomy): domain Bacteria; phylum Bacteroidota; class Bacteroidia; order Bacteroidales; family Muribaculaceae; genus CAG-873. The sequence continues at coordinate 3,445 of CAMWNG010000008.1, forward strand.
GACTGGCTGACGGAATCGACTGTCACGGCCTCTCCGCGCATTTCGAGTATCTGGCGCATGGTGGTGGCTGCGGGAATCACCATCCATGCTATGAGATAGCAGAAGAAGAGCGGCCACACGTATGTGAAGATCGCGAGGATGAATACCAGCAGACGCAGGATATTGGGATTCCAGTTCAAGTAGACCGCAACACCCGAAAGCACACCACCCAGCACCTTGTTCTGCATGTCGCGGAACAGACGCTTGCGACCGGGAGCAGGCGCCGGCGGCACAGTGCCCGTATATGGCGGAGGAACGGTACCGTCAGCGATTTCGGGTTGCGGTTCGGCATCCGAAAATTCAGCATTTGAAATATCTGCCGGCCGACCCATCTTCTCTATGATGAGGTTGACGTCAGAAATATTCACCACGCGGTGTGTGTCGGCGCACATCTCCGCGAAAATTTCGGAGATACGACCTTCGATATCTGCCACGATTTCCTCGCCTTCGCGTCCCGGAAAAGCTGTGCGCAACTGATCAAGATAGTTGTTGAGCAGCTCGTAGGCATCTTCGTCGATGTAAAAAACGGCACCGTTGATGTTAACAGGAAATGTCTTTTTCATATTCAGTTTTTTAGAGGTTTTCGTTAGGATTAATTGACTGCAGATGGCTGACCGATGTTAGAATCTCTTCCCAGGAACTCTGGAGCTGACCGAGAAATTCATGTCCAAGCGGCGTCAGAGAGTAATATTTTCGCGGAGGCCCGGATGTGGATTCCTGCCAGTTGTAAGCCAGCAATCCGTCATTCTTGAGCCGAGTCAGCAGCGGATAGAGCGTTCCTTCCACCACAATCAGCTGAGCTTCCTTCAGGGCTGCGATCATCTCTGACGCATAGGCAGCCTTGTGTTTCAGGATGAGCAGGACGCAGAATTCCAACATTCCTTTGCGCATCTGCGATTTCAGATTGTCGATGTTCATAGCAGTTGATTAGTTTTGTCGATGCAAAGTTAATGCGGCGTAAGGTACTATGCAATACATGGTACTATAATTTAACATTAATTAAGTTTTCAACCTTACTGAATATCAAATTTCACAATCAATATTTGGGTATTTAAGAAAAAGTGACTAAATTTGAGGCGTCAAACCCTCCGGGGCCCCAGAAGCCGTGCATGCGGCTAAACCGTTAAATAATTACCTTTATGGAGAATTGCGATCCCATCTCGGCACAATCTGCCGAAGACCAGAACATCCGGACGGCGCCTGTACAGGAAACTGTCGCCGAGGAAACAGTTAAAACAGAAGATCCCGAAGCCGCTGCCGAGGACATCATGACCGAGAGCGAGCTTGAAGCTGTGGAAGAAGAACAGCTCACCCAGGAACTGCTCATCGAAAAAGCCAATGCCGTACTGGCAAAAGACGCGGCAGACATCACGCCCGATGACATACGCCATCTGCGTCAGATGCACAACGCACTCCATAAAGACGAACCTCAGGAAGAAACGGCTCAGGACGAGTTCAAGACAATTCTTGAGGCCGTGCGCGCAAAGCGTGCCGAACACACCGCGAAGGTTGAAGCCGAACGCGCCGAAAATCTCGCCCGCAAGCAGGCTATCGTCGACGAAATCAACGCGCTCGCCGAAGACACCGACAATGTAAACCGCACCTTCCCCCGCTACCGCGAACTTCAGGACGAATTCAACGCACTCGGCGATGTGCCTCCCACCGAGGAAACCGCAATCTGGAAACGCTTCCAGGAAGCCAGAGAGCATTATTCAGACAATCTCAAGATAAACAAAGAACTCCGCGACTACGATTTCAAGAAAAATCTTGACACAAAAGAACTGCTCATAGGCGAGGCCGAAGGTCTCATTGTCGAGGAGGATGTGATTGTAGCCCATCGCCGCCTGCAGGAACTGCACAACAAATGGCGTCAGGTAGGTCCCGTGGCAAAAGAAATACGCGACGAGGTCTGGAACCGGTTCCGCGCCGCATCCGCGGAAGTTGCCAAACGCTATCAGGCATATTTCGAGGCCCGCAAGGCTGAGGAAGCCGCCAACGAAGCCGTTAAGACCGCCCTATGCGAAAAGATGGAAGCTCTCGATCTTGAAGCACTCAAGACATTCGTTGCCTGGGATGAAGCGACCGCGCAGGTGCGTGAGCTTCAGGAACAATGGCGCGCCGCCGGGCCGGCAAACCGCAAGGCCAACCGCCAGCTGTTCACCCGCTTCCGCGAACTCTGCGACAAATTCTTCGCAGCCAAAGCCGAATACTTCCACAGCACCCGCGACGCCATGGCAGCGAATCTGGCACGCAAGACGGCTCTCGCCGAACGCGCCGAAGCCCTGCGCGAATCAACCGACTGGAAATCCGCTACCGATGAATTCGTAGCCCTGCAGAAAGAATGGAAAACCATAGGCACTGTAGCAAAAAAATACAGCGACGCCGTATGGAAACGCTTCCAGACCGCCTGCGACTCATTCTTCGAAGCCAAGAAGAAAGCTACCGGCGACATCCGCAAGACCGAACAGGAAAATCTCCGCGCCAAACGCGAACTCATAGCCCGAATAGGCGAGATCACCCCTGACACACCCCGCGAGGAAGCTTTAGAAATTCTCCGTTCAGTTCAGGACCAGTGGAAAGAAATCGGACATGTACCCTTCCGCGACAAGAACAAGATTTACGAGGAATTCCGCGCTAAAGTAGATGAAGTGCGCGCGGCTCTGAATCTGCGCCGCACCGAAGCGCGCCGCGAACGCTTCAAGGAATCTGTAGCCGCAATAGAGGGCGACGCAGGTAAACTCAATCGCGAACGCGAACGTCTGGCCCGCGCACTCGAAGGCCGCCGCCGCGATCTGGCCACCTACGAGAATAACCTCGGATTCCTGACTTCAAAGAGCAAGTCGGGCAATTCGATGGTGCGTGAAATGGAACGCAAGGTAGAAGCGTTGCGCGCCGACATCGCCGACCTCGAACAGAAAATCCGTATCCTTGATTCAAAAATCTAATCCCGCGTCAGCGGCTCCGGCCTGAGGCCGGAGCCGCACGCGATAACGCACCGTCGCGGTGCGCCCCTATCCAACCGTAATTTCGAGTGCCTGCTACACGTAAATTCCCGAAACTTGGACGTTACATACGTCCGGCTCTGCTGGCCATCGACTGGTTGCTCTTCAACCTTGTCTTTGGTGTGGTGCTGTGGTTGTTCCCGGAACTGCGACCCGACTCACACGAAATACATGTGATGCTGATTCTCATCAACATCGGGTTCATACCGGTGCTGATCGGAGAATCAAGACGCGATTATTTCACGCTGCGCGCAATCCGGCTTGAACGTACGGTGCTTCATGCGCTCTGTACAGTAGGTCTGCACGCGCTGTTTTTCCTATCGTTCATAGCGCTGCTTGACCTGCCCTACCCCGGAATCGGGTTTTATGGGGCATACTATCTTCTCGTGAGCGCGGTCATTGTGATCTGGTCGCTCATCTCGCGCAAGCTGCTGAAGATGCATCGTCGCCGAGGCTACAATTACACCAGGGTGGTGATTGTCGGCACCAACTCCACAGCAATGCGACTGGCCTCCGAAATGGATAACGACCCGGGCTACGGCTATCGCATCATGGGATTCTTCGACGAAGAATGTCGTCCGGGCTTTCACGGCCATTACTGCGGCACCATCGACCGTCTTGACTCATACGTGCACGAAAATAACATCGACCAGATATATTTCACGATGCCCGGCCATGACGCCACCCTTACGCGCGTGGTGAAGATAGCCGACGACAATGTGGCCGAATTTTTCTATGTGCCCCAGATTTCCCGTTACATCAGCCGAGGATTTCAGGTGGTGAACATAGGAGCGATGCCTGTGCTGACTGTGCGACGCAACCCCTTGAAAAAGACAGTCAACCGAGCGCTTAAGCGTTCGTTCGACTTCGTAACATCTTCAATCTTCCTCTGCTTGTATCCGCTGATATATATTCCTGTGGCAATTGCCATCAAGATGTCATCGCCAGGTCCGGTGTATTTCAAACAAGAGCGTACAGGCTACAAGGGACGTCCGTTCAACTGCCTGAAATTCCGCACCATGCGTGTGAATGTGGATGCAGACCGCGCGCAAGCCACTAAGGATGATCCGCGCAAGACACGTCTGGGCGATTTCCTGCGACGCTCAAGTCTCGACGAGTTGCCCCAATTCATAAACGTATGGAAAGGCGACATGTCCATCGTAGGTCCTCGGCCGCACATGCTCAAACATACAGAGGAATATTCGCAGCTCGTGGACCGCTACATGGTGCGTCATCTGGTAAAGCCCGGAATCACCGGCTGGGCGCAGGTAAACGGATACCGCGGCCAGACCGACGTGCTGTGGAAAATGGAAAAACGTGTCGAATACGACGTGTGGTATATCGAGAACTGGAACTTCCTGCTCGACCTGCGAATCATGGTGCGTACGGCACTAAACATGTTCCGCAAGGACAAAAACGCCTTCTGATTCAAGAACCGATTGATCGCGTCACGCGAACAGACGCTGCATAATAAGTGCGTCGGCATAACTACCGCCACGGCGTATCCACGAACGCAACTTGCCCGCCGGCTTGAAGCCTGCGCCTTCGAACAACGCAAGCGAAGCCTTGTTGTCAACGGCAACCGTAGCCCAGAGCTGATGGATTCCCAGAGTCACCTCGACATACTGGCACAACAGCCGAATAGCCTCGGCTCCGAAACCCTGACGACGAAAATCCTCGTCGATATAAATTCCTATCCCCGCGCGACGGTTCACCTTGTCAAAGTCATAAAGGTCAATATGTCCCGCCGCTGTGCCATCGGGAAGCGACACCACCAGGCGAAGCTCGCTGCTGGAGAAAGGGTCGGCTGCATAATTACGTATATACTCCCACATCTGGAAACGCGACACCGGGGCTGCATTAGCCACCGATTCCATGAGATCGCGGTCATTTTCCCACAGGAAGAGGCGGTCAACATCCGCCTCTTCGGGCGCACGAAGCGTAAGAATATCTGATTTTAAAGTAACAAGGCTCATATTCAGCGGTTTTCAAAGGGGCGCCGGTCAATAAGTGACCGGCCCAAAGTTAATTCGTCGGTGTATTCAAGATCGTTGCCGAGCGCAAGGCCGCGCGCGGGCCGCGTCACCGTGAGACCGGGCAACTCCGCGGCCTGAAGCCGACGGAAAATATAGAAATTCGTGGTGTCGCCTTCCATAGTGGGGCTAAGCGCCAGAATGACCTCCCGGATCGGCTCGTGCCGAACGCGTTCTATAAGCGAAGCGATCTCAAGGCTGTCAGGTCCTACGCCGTCGACAGGCGATATCAGACCGCCCAACACATGGTAAACACCATTGAACTGCCGCGTGCGCTCCACCATAAGAACATCCTTCACGTTCTCAACCACGCAGACCACCGATTTATCGCGGGCTGCATCTGAGCATATCGGACATAGGTCTGTCTCGCTGATATTATGGCAGCTGCGGCAGTAACGGATTCCACGGCGCATGTCAATGAGACTCTGCCCGAGTGCTACAGCCTCCGAGGGATCACGGCGCAGGAGATACAACGCAAGGCGGAGCGCTGTCTTACGTCCCACTCCGGGAAGACGGGACAGCTCCGTTACGGCCGATTCGAGCAACGATGATGCGAATTCGATTTCCATAATCAACTAACAGCCTCGGGTCTCGGATTGTTTGACAATATCCACCACCCGGGCGGCAAACTCTTCGGGCGAAAGGGCGTGAGAAAGCCATTCGATATGATGACCGCGCCTCTCCATGCCACGAAACCACGTCATCTGCCGTTTCGCGAACTGATGAATGGCAGTTTCAAGCGCGGAAAACATCTCGTCGTACGTCGTGCGTCCCAACAGGTGTTCGGTAAGGAATTTGTATTCCAGCCCGTAATATATGAGATCATCGGGAGCGATGCCTGATTCAAGGAGGCATCGTACTTCATCGAGCATGTTTTCCTGTTCGAGCCGATGCCGGAGACGTTCCGTAATTCGCTGACGCCGTAGATCGCGCGGAATGTCCACACCGACCGTAACGGCCCCTCTCACAGGATGCGGCACAGCCTGAGAGGCACTCTCGGGATGCTCGGAATAGTATGTTTCGATTTCGATGGCGCGTATGGCACGCTTCGCTGTGTCGACATCAGTCGTGTTGTGAAGGCGCTTCATTCCAGAAAGAATCCGAGTCAGTTCCTCGAGAGACTTGCCTTCCAGCGATGCGCGCAATCCGGGATTAGCGGGCACTTCGGGTAAACTGAGCCCGTTCAGAAGCGCCTCGACATACATGCCTGTTCCGCCCACGACCACCGGCATACGTCCGCGACTGCGGATATCCGATATCGCGGCATTGGCATCGCGCAGATATTCGAAAAGGTTGTATTTATACCCGGCAGGAACAATGTCAAGCATGTGCACGGGAACATCGCCGTAGTCGGCCCGGTCTTTTCCTGTGCCTATATCCATCCCGGTATAAACCTGACGCGAATCAGCGCTCACGATCTCACCGTCGAGCGCCCGGGCGACGGCCACGCCACGCGAGGTCTTGCCCGATGCAGTCGGACCGGTGATTATCACCATCGGACAGAGGTTCATCGACCCGAGAACAATTTGCTGAAAAACCGGCGCGCCTTATAGAACGGCTTGTCCTGATTGATCTGCGCGACACGCAACCAGCGGAGATCGCCGTAGTCAACCGTCCAGTCCTTGAGATCAGAAAGCCGGAACGAGGGTCTGTACTGTTTGATAGGATAACGGCGATGGCCTTCGCGATCATACGTTTTCCATGCCATCGTGATGGTGTATATCCTATATATCTCGTCAGCAAGATCGGGGGCCGCTTCAGCATGCTTGATCAGGCTGTCAATCTGACCTATCGAGAACCACTCCGAACCGAGCCAGTGCTCGGGAATATGGTTCGAGTTTACAAAAACGGCATAATGCTCAACAGTAGATTCCGCGGTGACACCGGGGGTGACGTATAGACGCTTGACCTCATAGTTTTCAAGACCGGAGATATTGCCGAAAGTGCTTGCTATCAGATCGTGATTTTCCTTGTAAATAGTGTCGATATAGGTGATGGCGGGAGTATCCCAGCGTTCGAATTCATTGACCTGAAGCAGAAGCTGACCGTCGAACAGCACGAGATATCGCACCTCGAGGCCGAGTTCGTGCGGATTCATGGTCACGGGTCCGAGCACGAAGCCCATGTTGCGGTAACGGCTCCAGACGAAGAACAAAGATATCAGGTACATTCCGATAGGCATGTAGTTGAAAAAGAACCGGTCGGGAGTGTTCATGTTCACATTATAATAATATGTGAAGAAATACCACCAGTCGACCGCGCTCATACACACCCCGATTATCAGCAGAAGCTGTACCTGATAGCGTGTCTCTGATTCGGATATAGAAGCCATAACACCATTACCGGTGACAGTGTCCTCGGCTATCTGGAATATCGGAGAAGAATATCCTCTTACCATAACGTAGACAGACAGGATGGTGAGAACCGGGAAGAGGATAAGACAGGTGATGAACGGAATGTCAGGATTCGTCGGCGACCATACGAAGAAGTTGTCGAGCGAATAGAACATTCGCGTTGTGTTTATGGCGAGCATGATCAGGGCGGTCCAGTACATCGTGAGCTTCACCACACGCACGATGGCAGTGCAACGCGAGAGGACACCGTGTTTCATGTAGTTAGCTATAAGTGACAAGGCGTAACCTATCACGAACACGACGAGCGGAAGCCAAACCTTGGGAATGAACATGGCAAATACGAGCACCAGGGCGAGCGCGCCGCCCGACACTGCCCACACAGCCCACAATTTACGCAGAAGGATATCTGTGATCGATTTTTTCTGATTTTGTGTCATAGGTCGGATATCAAAGATTTTTATTAAACCAGTCGAGCATCTTGCCGTACACGACGCTGCGCGCGTTACAGCCGTTGATCGAATGATTCATATTTGGGAAAACAAACATATCGCAGAGGCCACCCATGCGTTGCAACCGCGAGACAAATTCGAGCGTGTTGGCAGGATGCACGTTATCGTCGGCCGTGCCATACATTATCAGCAGCGGACAGGCAAGCGATGAGGTGTGCCACAAGGGAGCCGAATCGCGGTAACCGGTCTCGTTCTGCTGAGGGGTGAGCATATAGCGTTCGGCATAGACAGTGTCATAGAAACGCCAGTCGGTCACGGGAGCCACGGCTACCGCGGCAGCATAGGAAGCGGAATCCGCCGTGGCCGCCATAAGGGTCTCGTATCCGCCGTAACTCCAACCGAAGATACCGATGCGCGAAGCATCAACATAGGGCAATGAAGCAGCATAGCGGGCGGCCGCCAGCTGGTCGATAGTCTCGTAATGACCGAGATTGCGATAGACGATGTCAGTGAAGGCACGTCCGCGTCCTCCGGTGCCTCGACCGTCAACGCAAACCACCACATAGCCCTCCTGTGCGAAGGCATCCATCCAATCGAACTGCCAGCGGTGGAGCACTTCCTGCGATCCGGGTCCGCTGTACTGGTACATCACGACGGGATACTTACGTGAGGCGTCGAATCCGGCCGGCTTGATGATATAACCGTTCAGTGTCACACCGTCCGAATTCATGGTGAAGAATTCGCGGGGGGCGTGCTTGCCGGCCGAGCGATCCTTAAGCGCAGAGTTGTCGGCAAGTTTATACACTTCCTTACCGGCGGACGTCACAAGAGCGATGACAGGCACCTGCTCTGTATCGCTGTATGTGGTGGCAAAATATTCGCAACCGGGCGACGCCACTGCATCGGTGGTTCCCGATGTGGCGCTCACGGGAGTTACGCCCCCTTTGGGAGCGAGCTTGTAGATCGTACGGTCGAGAGGGGTGGGAGCGGCAGCCTGAAAATAGCTGTTGCCCTTTGCATCGCTGCCATAATAAGCGGTGACATCAGCATCGGGCATGCTGATCGTACGCACTTCCGACCCGGTGTAACTTATAAAATAGAGCGCATTCCATCCGCTTTTCCATGAGTTGATGACCAGACCGTCGGAGTCCACCCGCATGTCTTCATATGCGGCGGGATTAATCCATGTCCTGGAGTCTTCCGTATATATGCTCTTGGCTACTGTTGACTTAGGATTCACTCTATAAACCTCGAAGTGGTTCTGATCGCGGTTTAGCGTGGCGACCACAAGAGTCTCGGCATCGGGGCCATATTCAATGCGCGGAATATATTCTATGCGGGCATCCGGCAGCGCGATATCCTTCGTCTTACGGTTATCGACATCGTAGGAATGGATGCTGACACGTGAATTGGGTTTGCCGGCTACGGGATACTTGTAGCTCCAGACAGCAGGATAGAGTTCGTCGGCTTCGTCACCGTCACAGGCCGAATAGTAGCGCTGCATGTAGTACGACGGGACGGCTGTCTCATCATACTTGATATAACTTAGGGTGAGGCAATCCGGCGCCCACGCCATCGAACAGACGGTCGTGAACTCTTCCTCGTAGGTCCAGTCTGCCACACCGTTGATTATCTTTCCGGGCGCGCCATCGTCGGTCACAGCCACTTCTGATTGATAATCAAGCTTGCGCAGATATATATTGTTACCGGCGACGAACGCCACCATACGGCCGTCCGGCGAAAAAAGCGGGGATTCCTGCAAGGGATGATTGTCTGAAAGCGGACGCAACAGGCGCGTGCGGATATCGTATGTGAAATACTGCGCGCGGGTGCTGCGGCGGTATATGGGCTCGGAAGCTGTCCAGACAAGCATCTTGGAATTGTCCGGACTCAGAATGAAGCCCTCGATATTCGGCAACGAGGTCTCGCGGGTGTTCCCGAGGTCGATAAGTTTCTCCACGACCTCTCCGGACTTGATGTCCACCCGCACCACTGAACGGCAGTCGGCATCCATTATGGCGAACGATGAGCCATCGGCCATGAATGTGACTCCGGTATTGCGTATGGCAAGATTCTGTGGATAGACATAGGGCGCCACCGCGCGTACAGCATCGGACGATGCCGCGGCCGCGGTGAGAGTTACGCCAGTTGTTATCAAAGTCAGCAAAAGTTTTTTCATAAATCGTGTAATATCAGAAAAGCGATAATTGTGCCGGGTTTTCGGGTGGTGTCTTTTTGCGTGCGGGAGCATTGTAGCCGAAAGAGGACTCGTCCTGTTGCGGAAGCATCGACGGAGTCTCTGGTGGCGGAGTGGCCGTAAACCATTCGCCTGTCTCGAACGATTTCTCGATGGCCGAGAGATCATCCTCGGATATGCGCGGAGCGGATTCCTCGGCTGCGACACCGAAGTCAACAGTCATCTCCGACACCACGGTCGGCGGTAGAAGCTGGTCTATCTCACGCTTCAGTTCATCCTCGCGCTCGGCCTGAAGACGCAGATTCTCTGCAATCGTTGCTTTCAGCGACCGCACTTCCTCATCTCGTTCGGCAAGTCGGCTCCGAAGCTCCGAAGCATTCTTCTCGGCTGCCGAAATCGAGGCCTCGTATTCCTCATACTTCTGTACGGCCGCCTCGACCTCAGTGAGAGCTACGGACTGTTGTTCGCGCAGAAGAGCTATTTCCTTGTCGCGTTGTTCGACAAGATCCGAGGCCTCACGATGACGGCGACGCATGTCCTCGAGCATCTCGGTGGCAACACGTGTCTGTTCCTGAAGAGACTCGTTGCCGCGGCGCACCTCTTCGAGTTCCTTTTCAAAAGATTCGCGTATGCGTGCCACGGCACTGTCCGGATCATTATGTATCTCGTCAAGCTGACGGCGCAGGTCATCGGACTCGGCGCGCAAACGCTCGAAGTCCTCGGAATGTACTCCTGCCACCTTCAGGCGGCTCATAAGCGAACGGTTTTCGAGTTCATATTGTTCCCGTTCGGCTTCAAGGGATGAGCGCTGCTGTTCGAGGTCATGTACACGTTCAGTGAGGGCGCGTTTCTGTCGGTCGGCACTCAGTTGCTGCTGTTTGAGATCAGCGGCACGCTGTTCGACCTGATCAGAGCGCCGGCGTATGTCTTCCATCTCGCGTGACATGGTGTCCTGTCTGGCCTGCCAGGCAGCTTCGTTGTATTCCTTTACGGCCTCGGACAATGATTCGATGTAATCCTTGAGTCCTCGGTCAAGAGCGTCATAAAGACGGCGACGTTCAGCTTCCGGATCAACGCTGTTGGCCAGAAAATCGGGCAAAGCTCCATTGAACACCTCCACCACATGACTGAAGATGGCAGCGCGGTGTGAGTCACTTATCTCCACAGGACGCGGCTCACTGACGGACACTCCGCGCCCGGAATCATCCACCTCGTCCGTCGCAGAAGAGTCTGCAAGCAACTCGGAATCATCCGCCGACGGGCCAAACCCGAACATTGATTTTAAACCGGATAGAAAACTCATATCATGATTCAGACTGAAGGTGAGACGGATTCTGATGGGCCCGGGCCACTATGCCAAGGCCCTTTATGCCGTTTATAGCTATGACGAGGGGCTGTTCGAACCGGACCACACGTATGTGGCCGTCATCATACTCTGACGGCATGGCGTCGAGCATATCCGTGCGATAGACGGACTGCTCATTTCGAGGAGCGACCGTGAAATATCCTACTCCGAATGAAGTAAGATTATGAAAGAAATGGGTGCCTTGACTCGGTTCCACGGCATAGCCGTCGAGTGCGGCTTCAGTGATCACGCGAGCCGCGCTAATGTCAGCCCAGCGCACCGGTATTCCGAGAGCGGGATCTGACGAACCCCAACGGCCCGGACCGATAAGCACATACCCCTCCCCACGCTCGATGAACCGACGGTTGATTTCTCTGAGCACTTCCACAAGCTGCGGATTTCTCGACGAATCGAAAGCATCCGGCCGTACATACACCACGCTTTTCACGCCTTCGACGTTCCCATGACCGATGGCCGTGGTGCTCCTCAACAGTATCTCGCTGTCGGGGATATACGACATCATGGTGTCGCTCACCAGCTCCTTGCGATCAATTATGGGTCGTATCTGGAGCCAGTATATATGTCCTTTTTCGGCTGAAGATCCCGTGATGCCGGGATTTATAGTGCCCGCGAATTCTATCTCGACAGGACGCTGCATGGCTTTCTGCCCGTTGTGCAGCATGAATTCTATGGCCGGGGCAAGCGGATACACCTTGTCGCGCAGGATATTGTTAAAAGTAACCACGCGGCGCCCAGGGCCCGATTCCGTATCCTTGAGATAACCGTCGCGCGCATCGTATGTCGACACCATGTAGCGCAGGGCACCTGTTCCGGCAAAAGACTGCACTGTGCGTGTCACGATATTGCAAGAATCGTCAGTGGTGAGGGTCAGCGGCACGCTGTCGCTCACAGGCAAGGCGCAAAGATTTGTCTGGGTCTGGGTCAACGCGAGGTCAAGAGTCGAGGTCTGCAAGACATGCTCCGGATATTTCGGCGAAAATCGCAGGCTGACGCCACCGTCGACAATATACTTGCCAAGCCCGACCGCAACCTCGGCCACTCCGTCCTCGGGGCGTTCGTCTCCAAGCGGATAATAGTTGAGCGACCGGCCCACCCCGGAGAACGACGGGAAATAGAGGCCGTTGTATTCATTGCCCACCACTTCCTGAATTATCACGGCCATCTTTTCCTGATCTATGACATTGGAGGTGGCCGTCATATAATCTTTACCGGCACGGTAGAACACAGATGCATACACAGCCTTGATGGCATCCGTAAGCATCCGCAACCGGTCAGACCGACTGTTTCCCATCGGCACCATATAGGTAGAGTAGATGCCGGCGAATGGTTGATAATGGGAGTCTTCAAGCAGGCTGGATGACCGCACGGCCATCGGTTTGTCTATCACATCAAGAAGCGCGTCAAGGTCGTCGCGCAGCCATTCGGGCAGTTTGGACTCCAAAAACCGTGCGAGTATGTCAGAGTCAGCCGCATCGCTCAATGCGAGCGGATACAAGTTGTTCCGCTCCATGAACTCGTCGAAAATATCGGTGCATAACACCACGGTACGTGGAATAGAAATAGTCACTCCGTCGAAATTGTCGCACACCGGATTTATCTTGATGATAGAATCAATAAAGGCGAGTCCGCGGCCCTTTCCGCCCAACGACCCCTGACCGATTCGTGCGAAATTGGAATAACGGTCGAAACGCTCGCGCAGAAAAACCGCCACTACGCCACGATTCTTCATCTTTCGATACCGAACGATAAGGTCGAAGAAAAGCTGTTTCGCTTCGGCCATATTGGCAGGGTCGGAACGATGTCTTTTAATTATATCCGCGATTGGGAAGATCGCACGTGAATAGAGCCAGCGGGATATGTCGTTGCGCGACGCGTGATAGTACAGGGCCGCATCCGGTATATCAAATATTTTCTGCTGCAGATCCTTCAGATCGTGCAGGCGCATGATTTCCCGGCCGGATTCAGGATCACGGATCACAAAATCGCCGAAACCGAAATTATCGCAAATGGCGTGACCGAGGTCAACGGGCAGCTTCTTGGAATTCTTGTCAAGGAATACGCCCCCGAGACGTGCCACGTCGGCGGCATTATCCACTTCACTGCTCTCGACGATGAGGGGAAGATAGGGGTCGCGTGAGCGCAGATACTCGGCAAGCTTTATGCCGGCCTTGGAGTCTTTCACGCCTTCGCGCATGAATGACACGTCGCTTATTACGCCGAGCATATTATCCTTATACCGGTCGTAAAGCGCCACAGCTTCCTCGTAGTCGCGGGCAAGCATCACCTTGGGGCGCCCGCGCATGCGCATCATGCGCTCGTGGTCATTGAGAGCTTCTGTGGAGAATTCCCTGCTCTGCGTAAGCAGGAATTTGTATATATGCGGCAACACCGACGAATAGAACCTCACCGAATCCTCCACCACAAGTATGAGCTGTACACCGACATCCGAAATATCGTCGGCGTTCATCTTATCCTCAAGCAATTTGATTATGGCCAGCAGGAGATCCATATTTCCCAACCACGAGAACACGTAGTCAATATCGCTGAGATCTTCCTTGGCCAACCGGCGTGACACTTCTTTGGAAAACGGCGTCAGCATCACCACCGGAGTGTCCGGGAAATCAGTTTTGAGCATGCGTATGCCTTCGAGACTTTCCGAAAGATCGCCGGCAGGCATTACTATCACAAGGTCGAAGTGCTGGGAATGCATGGCCTCGCGCGCCGCTGCGAAGTTGCTTATGCGCGTGACACGGGGAGGAAGGCTCAGATTGAGCGATGTGTACTCCATGTAGAGACGTTCTTCGACACGTCCGTCCTCCTCCATGGTGAACGCATCGTAGCGCGACGCCACCAGCAGCACATTGAAGATGCGCCGCTGCATGAGATCATTGAAAGCCGTGTCCTTGAGATACACGCTTGAGGCTCCGGTTGCCGAGTCGTTCATTATCGCCTTGTTAAATATGTGGTGCAAAGGTAGTGAAAATCCTGTGAACGTACAAATAATATTGTCAAACCGTATCAATCGGGGTCGCGGACCCTGGGCAAAATCATCGCGGATTTTTGTAATCGCAATTTTTTACGTAACTTTGCAACCGTTTTGAACACCTCAAAATTCTACATCCGATTCAAGACCCGATACAGTTAACCAATTTATCAGTAAATGAGATCTACAAAACCTACTCTTTTAGTTCTTGCAGCGGGTATGGGCAGCCGTTACGGCGGACTGAAGCAACTTGACGGCGTCGGTCCCCACGGCGAAACTATCATGGATTACTCCATCTTCGACGCTATGCGCGCCGGTTTCGGAAAGGTGGTTTTCGTAATCCGCAAGGATTTCGAGCAGGATTTTCGTGAGAAAATCTTATCGAAATACGAAGGGCACATCCCGGTTGAGGTGGTATTCCAAGCGCTCGACAAGCTTCCTGAAGGATACACCGTAAACCCCGAACGCACCAAACCCTGGGGAACCAACCATGCCGTCATGATGGGCGCCAAGGTCATTAACGAACCGTTCGTAGTGATAAACGCCGATGACTACTACGGACCCGACGCATTCCGCGTCATAGCGGAGGAACTGAAACGCGAACGCACCCGCAAAGGCGACTAC
Source organism: uncultured Bacteroidales bacterium (assembly GCA_947175575.1). Classification (GTDB taxonomy): domain Bacteria; phylum Bacteroidota; class Bacteroidia; order Bacteroidales; family Muribaculaceae; genus CAG-873. The sequence goes on from CAMWNG010000008.1 coordinate 18,492, forward strand.
TGCATGGTGGGATTCCGCGTGGCTAACACCATGACTGAGAACGGAGCCGTGTCGCGCGGCGTATGCACCAAGGATTCCGACAGCTATCTCACCGACATCGTGGAACGCGGCGGAATCAAATTCGAAGCCGACCGCACCATCGTTTTCAACGACGAGAACGGCGAGCGGCACACTCTGAATCCCGACACACCCGTATCAATGAATTTCTGGGGATTCACCCCCGACTATTTTGAATTCTCTGACAGGGAATTCCGAAAATTCCTCGATCTGAATCCGGGTTCGCTGACAGGTGAATATTATATTCCCACAGCAGTGAATACAATGCTTTCAAGTGGAGAAGCCACCGTAAAGGTGCTTGACACCACATCGCAATGGTTCGGTGTAACGTATGCCGATGACCGTGCGGGAGTGGTCGAGAACCTCGCCCGGCTCCATGCCGACGGCACTTACCCGGAACATCTTTTCTGATTTATTAAAATTCCCCGATATGAAATTCGTCATTCTCGCCGGCGGCAAAGGTTCGCGGATGCAGGCCGAAGGGGCTTCCTGGTCAAAACCCATGACACCTCTCAAGGGCCGTCCGATGATCGGCCGTCTGATCGATCAGATGCTTGACTGCGGAGCATCGGCAGTGCATATCGCAGCCAATCCGGCGATGGATGACATGATGGAATATCTGACCGCAAGAGCGTCAGCCGACAACCGCATCGTGGTACGCCCCATCGTGACAGACAACTCCTATGAGAGTCTGCGCGAGGCCACACGCGGCATCGAAGGGAAATTCATAGCTTCGACGGTAGATGCGATTGTCGATACCAACGAGTTGCGCGATATGGCTAATCGCTTGTCCGGAATTCCCGACAACCACGGCATAATGGGTCTGATGCGCAACATCCACGACGAAACGCCACTTTGGGCATGCGTACAGCCGTCAGGAGAAATCACCGACTATTCGTGGGGTAAAGAACCCTTCAAATGTGGAGAAATAGCATCGGCAGGAGTTTACGGACTATCAGGAGAGGCAATGAAACGTCTGGCCGCATCCGACATCTACCCCACTTCGCTCAGCCACTCCCAACAACTCCTTGCCCGCGACCCTCTTTATTCACTATATAGTTTCTACTTTTCCGAAGCTTATGACGTGGACAATATGACTGACCGTGCCATGGCAGAAGATTTTCTCAACCGGCGCTGATGCAGGAAGTTCCACTGTCCAAATCATTGATCTCCGATTCCGAGGATCGACATCTCACCCTGTTTGTGGGAAGGCGGATCATCTATGTATCAGCACGAAGCGTCACGGATGGTGAAAACGCCGTACTCGCAGCGATTCCCACAGACATCACGGCGCCATCGCTGACCAAAGCAGTGCAGGACGCGGTGTACGCCAATCCTATGCTTCTGTTGCCCTTCGCCAAAGTTACAGTAATAATAGATGCCCGCAGATTTTTCTGGATTCCGGCCGAGTGTGCTGACATCGCCTCCGACACCGCAACTGCCATGGGTTTCGATATCGGCCACACCGACTGTTGCCTCACGGCCTCCGGTGACAACATAAATACATTGGCGATGATCACCGAATCATCCCTCGTAAACTTTATCCGCAGGACATTCCCCGATGCTGTCATCACTCATCCTGCAGCCGTGTTGGTGAGATACCTCGCACGCCGAAGTCTTACAGGGTCACGTGGGGTTCATGTCGACATAGGACCTGAAAACATGACCGTGGCCGTGTCGGACACAACCGGGTTCACCTTGTGCGGATCTTACCGCCCGACCGGTGTGGATTCGCAGACCTACTATGTGATTGCGGCAGCCAAGACAGCCGGAGTGGATCCGGCCGAAACGGAATTCGTTCTGTCGGGCAGTCCGGATGCCAGAGCGGCTCTGACACAGCGATTGCGCCAATTCGCTCAACAAGTCATGCCGGCTATCGTACCCACCGCCGCATATCCCGGAATCGCAGACATCCAACAACTTCCATACACACTCCTGATAAGCCCTCTATGCGAATAATCCGAGGAAAATACGGACGACGCCGCTTCGACGTACCGACCAACATCACCGCACGGCCGACGACCGATTTCGCACGTGAAAACATATTCAACGTAATTGAGAATCTGACCGATCTCGAAGGCGCACGGGCTCTTGACCTTTTCGCGGGCACGGGAGCTGTGTCGTTCGAATTCCTTTCACGCGAATGTGCATCTGTGACAGCCGTTGAAAAAGCCGCCACGCAATATAACTTCATAGTCAAGGTGGCCCGCATGCTCGACGACGACAACATCCGTGTGGTACGCGGTGACGTGTTCAAATTTTTAGCCACTGTCGCCACACCCTACGACATCGTGTTTGCCGATCCTCCCTACCTGCTGGAGAATTTTGCTGAGATACCGGGTAAGATTCTCGACAGCAAAGCTGTAGCTCCGGGGACATTGGTGATTGTCGAGCATAACAAAGACCATGATTTTTCCGGTCTTCCGGGATTTCTCGAACGCCGTACATACGGATCGGTGAACTTCAGCCTGTTCCGTGTACCCGAACCCTGACAATGAATAATCACGTGGCTTTTTCGGGGGCTTTTTAAGTTAATTTAGGCACATTCTCACATTTTTTTCGTAACTTTGCGCTCAAGACTTTTTGATCAAAGAACAGTAAAAAATGAATATTGCAATTGTCGGGGCCGGCGGAGCTGTCGGCCGTGAAATTTTAGAAATCCTCGAGGGGGGTGCCCTCCCCGTCGACAATCTGCGACTCTTCGGCTCGGCCCGCAGCGCCGGGTCAGTGATGAAATTTAAGGGAAGCGACATCACTGTCGAAGAGCTGACGCGCCAAAGCGACTTCAGCGGAGTGGACTACGCGCTCGTATCGGCCGGAGCTTCGGTCTCCCGCGACTTCGCCGACGTCATTACAGCGCACGGAACCATAATGATCGATAACTCAAGCGCGTTCCGCATGGATAAGGACGTGCCTCTCGTAGTGCCTGAAATAAACGGTTCTGACGCTCTTGAAGCGCCCAGACGCATAATAGCCAATCCAAACTGCACCACGATACAGATGGTTGTGGCTCTACAGCCCATACACGCTATTTCTCCGATCAGACGCGTCCATGTGGCCACCTATCAGGCTGCCAGCGGTGCCGGCGCCCAGGCCATGGAAGAGCTGCGCCGGCAATATGCCGATATAGCCGAAGGACGCCCTGCGCACGTAGAGCGTTTCGCACATCAGTTGGCTTACAACATCATCCCTCATATTGATGTTTTCGGCGACAACGACTACACGCGCGAGGAAATGAAGATGTTCCACGAGACGCGCAAAATCATGCACTCCGATGAAATCAGCGTGAGCGCCACATGCGTGCGCGTGCCCGTAATGCGCGCGCACAGCGAGGCCATCTGGGTTGAATGTGAACGTCCTGTAAGCGTTGCAGAAGCACGCGAGGCTTTCGAATCTGCTCAGGGTGTGGTGCTTATGGATATTCCGGCTGAAAATGTGTATCCCATGCCTTTGGAAATCTCCGGTAAAAATCCGGTGTATGTCGGTCGCCTGCGCGCCGACCTCGCCGGCGACGGCCTCACATTCTGGTGCGTCGGCGACCAGCTCCGCAAAGGTGCTGCACTCAATGCCGTACAGATAGTCGATTGGCTCATAAAGCATTAATCTGGCCCTACTTAAAATATGGTTCCGGCAGCACTGGTGACTCAGCCTATACCGATATTTTTTATCGTATTGGCCATTATTCTGCTCGCGCCGCTGCTGCTCAACCGTCTTAAAATTCCCCATATTATCGGCATGATCGTCGCCGGTATGATCGTGGGGCCATACGGTTTCGACATCCTTCAGGACGATTCCAGCTTCGCCATTTTCGGTCAGGTTGGTCTTCTCTACCTGATGTTTCTCGCGGGTCTGGAAATCGATATGTACCATCTGCGGCTCAACCTCCGCAGAGGGTTGCTGTTCGGCATCCTGACGCTCTTCATACCTCTCGGCCTCGGCATACTCACGAGTATGCTGGTACTCCGCCTTGACCTCACCACGTCGCTGCTTCTGGGCGCGATGTACGCCGCACACACCCTCATCTCCTACCCTGTGGCGGCCAGATATGAGATCACGAAATCGCAACCGGTCCTGATCGCCATCGTGGGCACAATAATTGCAGTGGTCGGATCACTGCTCGTGATCGCCTCAGCGGTGACCATCAAGCGCGACGGGTACTTCAACCCGGTGGCGTTAGCGTGGTTGCTGTGCAAGATAACCCTATGGACCGTGGCCATCGTGTGGGCTTATCCCCGACTTACCCGCTGGTTTTTCAAAACTTACTCCGACCGTGTCACACAATATGTCTACTGCATGTGTCTGGTCTTTCTTGCCGCATGGACAGCCCAGATAGTCGGACTCGAGGGTGTACTCGGAGCTTTTGTCGCCGGCCTTGTTCTCAACAGGTTCGTCCCCGCTGCATCTCCTCTGATGGCATCGACAGAATTTGTCGGCAACGCATTGTTCATCCCCTATTTCCTTATCAGCGTAGGCATGATGATCAACCTTCGCGTGGTGGTGCATACCGACACCCTGACCGTGGCCGGAATAATGCTGGGTGTGGCTCTCGTGTCGAAGTGGATTCCGGCATTCGTCACCGAACGCATCAATAAACTCGGACGGCCCGGTGGCCGAGTATTGTTCGGCCTGACCACCGCACACACGGCCGTGGCACTGGCGGTCGTAACCCTCGGTTACAAGATGGGCATGCTCTCCGAAGTGGTGCTGAACTCCACCATTCTGGTAATATTGGTCACATGCGCCGTGGCACCTATCTTCACTGCTGCCGGTGCGGCAAGCTTGCGCATCAGCATGCTTGATCAGGATGAGATGATACGCACCAACCGCACTAACAACACCCTGATTGCTGTGGCGAATCCGCTGATGGCACGTGGCCTTGTGGAACTCGGACTCCTCATGCGCAATGACCGGGGTGCACATCGTTTCTATGCCATCCATGTGCGTAACGAAAACAGCCGTGCCGCACGTAATCTTTCTCACGAATCACTCGAAACAGCAGAAAAAACTGCGGCCGCAGTCAACATCCCTCTGACCGGCATCGAACGCTTTGACCTCAACACCGTGACAGGAATACTCAACGCTCTGCCTGAACGCGACATTACAGAGGTGATTGTGGGCATGCACCGCCGCTCCAACGTGATCGATTCGTTCTTCGGAAAAAAGGTGGAGCAACTTCTGAAAGCCACCAACCGCATGGTCATCATATCGCGCTGCTATATCCCACTCAATACGGTAAGCCGCATAATCGTGGCTGTGCCCCGCGGAGCACAATACGAAACCGGTTTTTCGCGATGGGTTCGCGGACTGGCGCGCCTGACCCGTCAGCTCGGGTGCCGGATAATCTTTTGCTGTCACGCCGATGTGCAGCCTCTGATCCGCGGCGTTATTTATCACGAAAACTATGGAATAAGATGTGAGTTCCGCACCACGGATTCATACGATGAATTCATCCTTCTTTCGGGTCGTATCAACCCTGATGATCTCATGGTAGTGATCAGCGCTCGTCCGAATTCCGTATCCTACACCGAAGAAGTCACCGAAATGCCGTCACTGCTGCAGCGAAACTTCGCCGGATTCAGCCTCATTGTCATTTATCCCGAGCAGTTTGGCGAGGAAGTGACGCTCACATCGTTCAGCGACCCGATGGCAGCCGACCTCAGCACAGCGCAGTCAGCACTCACCACACGATTGTGGGCGTTGCTCCGCAGCGCACGCGCATTACTTAACCGATGGTTCAGCTGATAACGAATCCCTTTATGGAAGTAAGGTCACAATCAATGAGATTGTGACCTTACTTCCATAAAATATAATGTTATTTTTTTTCAGTTATTCCCCGTCCTTAATCTCCGGTAATATGGTGACAAGGGATGTGGCGCTGCCGTCGGTGGCTATTGCTCGGATTTCTCCTCCGCTATAATCGAATGGTTCTTTATAGAGCGGGGATTCAGCGGTGGGACGCGTACCATCGGTAGTGTAGTGCATCCGCAGTCCGGGATAGATCGTATTCATCACCACTTTACCGTCGCGCACGTCGATTCCGGGTTGTGCAAGATGGTAGGCATAACCTCTTTTTTGCCATTCGGGAATCTCCCGCATCTTTATCACTGTATTGAATTTTGCGTCAGTATAAGTCGAATCGGCGTTCCACGCACGTTCGGCCAGTCCGAGCATCTTGGGCAGCAGATATGTTTCGAGCATAGCTCCACTACGTATTGCCTCCGCGAACACCTGCCCTGAAATACCGATTATGTTGCGCGCCGCAACACTGTCTACAGGACATAACCGGGCCGGATAACCGTGCAGGGCGTCGAATTCGTCAACTGTTCCACCCCACGTCAGTCCGCGTTCATCAGGATGATAATTGTAGCACATGTCGAGATAGAAATGATCTACATTGCTGAGAACCGTAGGATAACCGGAGTGAGCGCTCCGCGAGGGCACGCTGCTTTCGCCGCCGAGGGTGCTCCAACAGTTCACGCTATATACACTGGGGCGCACGCGGGCATTGTACTCATCGCTGTGACCTACAGCGATTTCCTGCCAGCCGGACACCGGGATACCCATCTTGTCATAATTATCCAGAAGCTCGCGGATGTAGACAAGATGAAGGTAGCGTTCGTTTGTCATTCCGTTGCGTTCCATGTAGTCTTTGGCTATCGGAGAACCTGTCCACGCACCTTTGGCCACTTCATCTCCGCCGATATGGATGGCAGCAAGAGGAACTCCGGCCTCGTCGTGCATCTTCTTGATTTCTTCGCCGACTTTGGTCATAAACCGTACCGGGCCGGGAATGGCAGGATTCATGACATTATCATGGAAGGACTGTGCCGATGTGTACACTGACACATCGTCGGGATCTATCAGGCGATATGTATCATCTCCGGTATCTGCCAACCTGCGCTCCATGGCAATGATTGCCGCACGCGCGTGCCCGGGCGATTCGATTTCGGGGATTACCCGTATTCCGAGTTCATCGGCGCGACGCAACATATTGATATAATCCTGACGGGTAAAGTAGCCGTTTGCCGTTCCCTCGACCGCTTCGGGATTACCGTTTCCGGCAAAAATCTGAGGGAGGAATCCGGCTTCTACTCCACCGGGATAGCCTCGGCGTGAGCCTACTGACGTCAATTCCGGAAGACCGGGAATTTCGAGACGCCACGCCTCATCATCGGCCACATGAAAATGCAGCACGTTGAGTCCGTATCGGTTCATGAGCGTGAGAATGCGGTCAAGCTGCTCCGGAGTCTGATAATTACGGGAGATGTCAATCATTAGACCTCGGTACGGAAAGTCGGGCCAGTCTTCTATCACCGCTTCCATGAGTCCGACCCGGCTACCGAAAGCATGGTTGAGACGGTCAAGTGCGAGAGTGGCATTATTTGTCTCGACACGCACCTTTCCGTCGGCGATAACTGCTTTGAAATAGTCGGGGCGGGGGTCGGATGTCGGAACAAATTCTATTTCTTCAGGACGGTTCATGATCTTTCCCCCAAGTTGAACCTGCTTGAACGAAGGCACAATATCATAGTAATCCAGAGTGACTTCGCCCAGTTTCTCATTTTTAGCAAAAATTTGTCGTCCGTAGGGCATCTGGTCTACGCCATCTGCATAAAACTCAGGGCGTTCTGTGATGTCGGCACGGGTATATTTGACTGCGACCGGATTGCCGGACATATCGACAAGATGTGCGCCGTCCGGGGCGTAACAAATACTGCGAAGGGTGGCTGCCGTGGCAATATCGACAATAACAGTATCGCCGGCCGTAAACCGCGAGGACGCCACGGCGTAATATCCGGGTACGATCTCTATGAGAGTATCTGCGGGATTAAGTGTCTGCATACGTCGTGCGAACTGATTGAATGCCAGACGCGAAAACGGAGTGTCGGACACTACTGTGAAGCGTTGCGTGTAGGATGGCTTGCCGTCGGGGCCTGTAGTATTGCCGAGGGTTTCCCAATGCACGAGAGGTTCGGTCTGCGCGGACAAACACAACGGTAAGGCTGTGAGAATCGCCGCCGCGAGGTTCGGAAATTTCATAATTTTCAGATTCAAGGTCTAATAAGTTGTCGTGCAAATTTACTTATTTTTCCTGTCTCGACAAACCTTCTTCGAGCCGAGTCTTACTAATTAAGTTTTTTATACATATTTTGTGTAAAGTGTCAATAATTGTTAACCCTACATCTAATTTCCACAGCTGTTGTTATAATGTAAAGAAAAAAGAGGCTAACTTTGTGACCAAAATATGTTATAAAGCATCTTTTTAAGCCAAGCCTCTACTTCCGATGCTTTTACTTAAAGCTCTATAACAGAAGAATTTAGTCCTATAATATGGCAAATATACTCTCAAACCTGGCCGCCGAGCGCCGAGCTCTTTCTCCCGAATCCACAGCTTATCTGACACGTTCGGCCGACGCCAAATGGCACTCTCACTCATGGAAAGAAGTGGCTAAGAACGTCGATCAGGCTGCTTTTGCATTCGAAACTCTCGGTCTGAGACCTCAACAGATGGTGGCCGTCTTCTCGGCTAACCGTCCTCAGATGATAGTTACAGACCTCGCCGCCTACCGTAACCGCGCGGTTCCCGTGGCGCTATATTCCACCAGCAGCCCTGAACAGGTTGAATATATACTGAAAGACTGTGGCGCTTCCATCGCTTTCGCAGGCGACCAGCGTCAGTTCGACATACTGAATGCAGCCCGCGAACACTGTCGCGCCCTCCGACACATAATTATATATAGCGAAGATGTTGAATATGACCGCAAGGACCGTCATGTAATGACATACGAGAATTTCCTTGCGCTCGGTGCCGCAGCTTCACGCATGTGCCGTCAGGAAGTGGAAATGCGTACACGTCAGGCCTCTCCCGATGATCTTGCCACACTCATATACACATCCGGCACCACTGGAGAGCCTAAAGGCGCAATGCTCCCGCACAGCTGTTTCAACGCATGTCTCAAGATACACCGCGAATATCTCACCATGCTCTCCCCCGAAATGTCCTCGCTGGCATTCCTGCCCCTGAGCCATATATTCGAAAAAGCCTGGACATATTTCTGCCTTTATACCGGTATCGAAGTGTACATAAATCCGGATCCTAAAATGATTCAGGACGCAATTAAAGAGGTACGCCCAAGTTGTATGTGTTCCGTGCCTCGTTTCTGGGAGAAAGCGTACGCTGTGATTCAGGACAAACTGAGCCGTGTGTCGGGCTTCAAGAAAAAAATGATGCTCAAGGCTCTGCGCGTGGGTGCCGAACGTAATCTTCGGTATGCACGCCTCGGACTGAAAGCGCCCATGCTGCTTGAAATGCAGTATCGGTTCTTCGACCGCCAGATATTCGCACCGGTACGTCAGGCAATGGGTGTGGATCAAGGTGTGATTTTCCCAACAGCAGGCGCACCGCTGTCCAATAATATCGTAGAATTCTTCCACTCTATAGGTGTCAACATCGTTATCGGCTACGGACTTAGCGAAACCACCGCGACAGTGACGTGCTATCCCCAGACCGGCTGGCAGATAGGAACTGTCGGCACACCGATTCCGGACGTCGAAGTGCGCATCGGTGACAACAACGAGATTCAAGTCAAGGGGCCTACCGTGATGACCGGATATTACAACCGCGAACAGGCTTCAGCCGAAGCATTCACCGAAGACGGATGGTTCCGTACCGGCGACGCCGGATACATCGATGAGGCGGGCGCTGTGGTTCTCACGGAACGCATCAAAGACCTTTTCAAGACATCCAACGGCAAATACATAGCTCCTCAGGCCATCGAGAGCCGGCTGGGCGAGGACCGTTACATTGAACAGGTGGCGGTCATCGGCGACAACCGCAAATATGTCTCGGCCATTATCATCCCCGCTTTCGAGGCTCTGAAAGATTACGCACGCCGACACAAAATTGACTTCCGCAACATCGAGGATCTCGTGAACAACAGCGAGATACGCGAGTTCTTCTCCAAACGACTCGAAAAGTTGCAAAAAGGCCTCGCCGGGTTTGAGAAAATCAAAAAATTCACTCTCCTGCCACGCGAATTCACCATCGAAAACGGCGAGCTGACCAATACGCTCAAGCTACGCCGTCCGGTGATCAACAACCGGTACGCCAACGTCATAGAGGCGATGTATTGCTGAACATAATGCTCTAAATCGCATATTTTTAATGTCTGCGGTTTGGTATATGGTATTTTTTGCGTAATTTTGTGCAAATTTTCGCCACGTAATGACGTCCATCGACTCCATCAAAGAAGCTATCGCACCTGACCTGACAAACCTGAACCGGTTGATCCGGGAACAGTTGCATGCCGACAACCCGTTGATGGACAAGGTGATCCAGGGGTTCCTGACATCTAAAGGCAAACAGATCCGCCCGATTGTCGTGATGCTCTGCGCACGCATATTCGGTCCCGTAACCACCCGGGTGCTGAACGCTGCGGCCGCGGTAGAACTCTTGCACAACGCATCGCTGATACACGACGATGTGGTGGACGAATCAAAGCTCCGACGCAACGCGCCCACAATCAACGCCGTATGGGACAATCATATTGCCGTACTCGTGGGCGACTTTTTCGTTTCTACGGCTCTACAGCAGGCCATAGCTACAGGCGACATCCGCATTGTCGATGCTATCGGACGACTCGGCAAACTGCTTTCGCTCGGAGAAATAGAACAGATCTACAACGCCAGGCAGCACTCCCTGACTGAGGACAGCTATTTCAAAATCATAAATTTCAAGACAGCCTCACTGTTTGTGGCATGCGCACGCGTGGGCTGCCACGCTGCCGGAGCTTCAGATGCAGATACCGAACTGCTCGCAAAGGTTGCCGAACTGCTCGGGTTATGCTTCCAACTACGTGATGATGTATTCGACTATTTCAGTTCGGACACCGTAGGCAAACCCACAGGCAACGACCTTCGCGAAGGCAAAGTTACCCTGCCACTGCTCTACGCACTGACACGCACCGATCATCCCGAATGTGCTGAAATGCGTAGCCTCACTGATGCGGAACAGTTGACCGATGCCCAGATCGAGACTCTTCAGGACTATGCACGCCGCCTCGGGGGCATCGATTACACCTACGGAAGAATGCGCGACCTGCGCGATTCCGCCGCCGCAATTCTCGCCGAATCTACTCTCGGCCCGGCTGCCGCAGACCTTCTCAGGCTGTTCGACTACATAATCGACCGCGATTTCTGACGCCACCGCTTCATCTCAAAGAGTCCGCCGAATCGTTAACAAATATTGGGGAACGGGGTCTCAGTATCCCGAAACATGCTAAAAATCCTTTAATTGACCGATTTGTCAGGATTTTTTCGTACCTTTGCACAAAGATTTAAATCATTCGATCCATGGACCTTAATAAAGTTCTCTTTGTGTCGCAGGAAATGGCTCCCTACGTCTCCACCGGAGAGTTAGGCGAATTCGCTCGTCTTCTCCCCCAGAGCATACAGGAGTCAGGTACGGAAGTGCGTACCTTTGTGCCACGCTACGGCATCATCAACGAACGCCGCAACCAGCTCCACGAAGTAATCCGCCTGTCCGGCCTCAACATCGAGATTGATGACACGGACCACCCCCTGATAATAAAAGTCGCCACTCTCCTGCCCTCACGCATGCAGGTCTACTTCATAGACAGCGACGACTACTTCGACCGCCACAACGCCGACGGTCTTGAAACGGTGCTGAATCCTGCCGAGAACGATGAACGCGCTATATTCTTCGCCCGCGGCGTCCTCGAGACAGTCAAGAAACTCCGGTGGACTCCCTCGGTGGTGCACTGCATGGGCTGGATATCCGCGCTCACTCCCATGTACCTCAGATCACAATATTCCGAAGACCCCACTCTCGGAGGAGCAAAAGTCGTAGTCTCTCTTCTTAACGACACATTCGATACACCGCTCGACCCCCGTATCACCGAAAAGCTCAAGATGGACGGCTTCACGGAAGATCACTTCGGACCGATCGCTGAAAGCGCCACACACGAGGCTCTCCAGCGGCTCGCCATCGACTTCGCCGATGCAATCGTGGTCAGCCACCCCGACGTACCAGAACAACTGGTCGAATATGCCCGTAATTCCGGGAAACCGATGCTCGAATACCCCGGAGCCGAAAATTACACCGACGCTTACCGCGACTTCTACCTCTCACTCTGATTACGCCGCCAATGAAATCATTCATCCACTGGCTCACCGCACTTGCCATCATATTCACAGTAGCCGCTTGCAACGACAACGCCGGCGTAGGCGGGTCTCTCGCCGAAGAGAGTGTTGTGATAGTCGTTGACTCGAACTTCACAGTCTCCGCCACCGACATCCGCAACGATGTGGTTCAGTCGCGCACTCTGAGCCAACTCATTGGCGATATAGTCGCACCCGGCTACGGATCCATCCACAGCGACTTCGTAGGACAGATGATGCCCTCACTGCAGCTCGACACTGTCAAACCCGAAAACATCGACTCAATAAAACTGTTCATACAGATGAACCGCGGGAACTTCGTCGGCGACTCACTCGTGCCGATGGGTCTTGAAGTCTACCGCCTCACCAAAGATCTCCCCTACCCCATTTACAGCGATTTCGATCCGGACGGATACTACGACCCCAATTCCCCATTGGCATCAGGCGTATATACCGCCTCGACCATGAATGAGCCCGACTCCATCAAAAAACTCAGCGTCATATACAAGGCACTCGACCTTCCGCTGAGTCTCGGACGCGAACTCATGAAGGCCTATGCCGACAACCCCGCCGCATTCGCCAATCCGGAGACATTCTCATCACAGATATTCAAAGGCCTCTACATCAAATCAAACTATGGCAGCGGCCGCATATCCGACTTCTCCACCACTTCCATCCGCGTTTACTTCCACCGCAACGTCTACAACACCGACTCGGCCCGCTACGAACTCAAAAAATACGTAGGAGACTACTTCGCAGCCACACCCGAAGTCGTTGTCAATAACAATATTCATTACACTCCCGCACCCGAACTCGCCGCGATGGTCAACTCCGACCGCCCCGTGCTCGCCGCTCCGGCCGGCTACGAAGCCCAACTTCGTTTCCCTCTGCCCGAAATACTCGCATCCTACAACCGCTACTCAACAATGAGCCGCGTGCTCAATACCCTCACATTCCAACTTCCTGTCGAGAAAATCGACAACAAATACGAGATAGCCCCACCTCCCTACGTCCTGCTGGTGCTGAAAAGCAAAAAGGCCGAATTCTTCGCAACCAACTCCCTTTGCGATAACGTAACATCTTTCTATGCCGCATACGACGCATCCACATCCTCCTACTCCTTCACCGGACTGCGCCAGTACCTCCTCGAGATGCTTAAGAAAGACAACATCACCGAAGACGACTACACATTCATCGTCACCCCGGTTCAGGTCAACACAGAATCAGCCGGCAGCAACTACTACGGCATGGCATCCACGGTTGTAAGTTCTATCGTACCATACGTATCCAAGCCCGCGATGTGCAGAATTATTCCCTCCGACGCAAAAATTAAGCTCACATTTAGTGCCGGAAACAATAAAATTTAGTAACTTTGCACATCGAAAACCACACATAACCACCCATACGCCGCAATAGCTCAGTTGGTAGAGCATTTCATTCGTAACGAAAAGGTCGTGGGTTCGAGTCCCACTCGCGGCTCAGCGAACGCCTTGAAACAGAATCGTTTCAAGGCGTTCGCATATCTTACCGACCACCTTAAAAGTAAACTCACTCTACCATGACCGACATTCCCCAACCGCACCATATCACAAAGATTTTTTCAAAAAAAACGGGGAAACATTTTGCACTTTCAAAAAAACGTCGTACCTTTGCAACGCAAAAGCAAAAAGACTCCGTAGCTCAGTTGGTAGAGCAACTGACTCTTAATCAGTGGGTCGAGAGTTCGAGCCTCTCCGGGGTCACTAAACAAAACGGCAGAATGTCGTAAATCGCTGAAACTAAGACAGTTTCAGCGATTTTTATAATTTTCCGTTCCTGAAAAATCTGAATATCAGTGGATTACGGCAGTGAAGGAGGCTGCGATATAGCGAAGAGCGGGGTAAATTTTGAGTAATGTTTTCGCTTGTGAAGCTTGAACGGGTTATTTTGTTCTGGCGGATTGGTCTTCTTTTGATGCACGCCAAACATTGCTGACTTTGTCTCGTCCGAATCTATAACTTATTCCAAACTGTACATAGGCTGTGTGCGCGTTGAATTTCTGGCGAATATTGTAATTGGAGTAGTGTTCTTTTGATCTTGTCTTATTCCATCCGAAAATGTCATTTGCTTTCAATTGCAGACTGAGGCGATTGTTGAGCAGGATATAGCGGAGAGAAAGGTTGAACAGTTGGAAAGATTCATAATCGATCAAGTTCTGCTGCCATGGGAAGAAATGGGTAAACTGGGCGGCGAATATCAAAGTTTTCGGTCTGTTAAGCATGATATTGGTTGAAACTTCAAATTTACCCGACCAATCGTTCATGTTACTGATTTTGAAGTCCGGCACATCGCTACGGGAGGATGTGCGAAACACCTCTCCTCCTACCTTCATTTCCCATCTGCCAAAGAATGTGCGTTTGTAACTCGCATACAGTCCGGTCTTATTTGTAGAAAGACAATTATATGGCCGTGTACCAATAACGCCGCTTTCCTCAAACCTGCGGATATATCCGACAGCATCGGATGCAAATGACGTGTACAACACTGCATAAAGTCCTCCCAGTCCGTAGTAATTTATCTCGCCATTATTATACACTGTCGGTTTCAGGGTCGGATTTCCGGCGGCATACTCGTCTGTAGTGGAATAATATTTGAAAGGGTCAAGCTCCCAAAGGTTGGGACGACCAAGCCCCTTTGAGTAACTGATGTTGAACGAGCCGATACGGTTTTTGTTCCACGATATATTAATTGAAGGAAACAGATGTCCGTAATTGTCACGGTCGACGTGCGCAGCTGTATGTTGCACGCCTTTCGTGCGTGTAAACTCATACCTAAGTCCTGCTTTAGCCCAGAAACCAGCGCCAAGCGGACGTGAAAGCGTAAGATAGGCAGCGGCCACGCGTTCCGCATAGTCAAACATATTCGATACCTTATTCGACTCGGAGCTATTACCCGCCATATACTGCATAAAGTTGTCGGAAGAATTGAGAATATCTGTATAAGCGACACCGGTTTCCATCTGAGCCCAACTGAAAGGCAGTTTGAAATCGGCTTTTCCGCTATGAAAACGATAAATGTTTTTTCCGTCTTCCTTCACGCCATAATCCTCAACATCATTGCTATACACTGTGGTAATGTCAGAGAAGACCGGGCTATGACGGTTGAAATAATTATAGGTCAACTGCACAGATTCACCTTTGGCGCCGAAAGTCCAGTCGTAAAACCCTGTAAGAGTCAGCGCTTCATTTGGTCTGGATTTTGTCAATGATTTCGAGGACGAATCATATCCTCCATACTCGGTGAAGTTTGTCCCGTTGCTCGATACCGACTCGTAATTGTAATTTGCAATCACGCCGATATTCATATCCGGGGTAAATTTATATCTCAACAGAGCATTGAAACCGACATCAAACAGATGCGATTCAGTCTTAGTCAAGGACAGGCGGGAGGGGGAACCGTCCAAAAACGAATATTCCATCTCGTTGTCGTTGGTCGTGTAGTAATTTGACACATTTGCATCAAACGACATATCCCATTTTCTCGCGTTGTGACTTATGCTTCCGCTGAAATATTCGCGCAGCTTGTCTCCCCGGTTCAATGAACCATACACGCTTCCCTTGGTACCCAGTGTTTCATTCCGTGTGGTAATTGAAATATACACAGTGTTAGGTTCTGCCGCATAACGGGACGGAGGTGATGTCAGCAACTCGATTTTCTCGATATCTTCAGCGCGCATGTTTTGCAGACGCATCGACATTGCAGATGCGCTAAGTTCCATCAGAATGCCGTCAATTATATAACGGACATTGCTCTTGCCTGCTACTGATACTGTCCCGTTATCAACCGCAACACGAGGTACGCGATCAAGTATGTTTACTCCATCAAGGCCTTTTGCATAAGGATCGTTCTTAACAAGATATATGAGTTTCCCGTCCTGCTGCTTTATAACCGGGCGTTTTGCCACAACGACAACCTCGTTAAGTTCAAGTTCCCGCTCCCAACTCGTGGAGACGGAATCGTTGTTTTCCTGAGCGGACAGACACATAGGGAGCGTCGCCACTCCCAAGAGCAGCATGCGAAGTATATACATTTTTATATAATTTGGAGTTAATTAGAATGGTATCAATGGTCACTTATAAAGAGACGTCAGCTGATGATTCTATTATCCGTTTCCATTGCTTACACTATAAATACGTATCGACGGATCAAACGTAACAGCGTACATCAAATTTTTCACGACACTTGTTGTTATTTGATGATTATACGACTCGCACCGGGCATAGAAATCAAACAGTTCGCCGCGTGCCAATGCGACACGCGGCGAACTGTTTATGGCAAAGCCAGAATACTTTATGCCTTGGGGGTATCCGTGGCCGGAGCGGCAGCGTTTGTCTTCGGCTGCACGGGAGCGGCACCCGGAGCTGCCTGATCAATGGTAAGGGAGCCGGACGTGTAGATACTAAGCCCGAAGTCGGGAATCACCACGGCGAAATGCTCCATAATGGCGCTTTGGATGGCCTCGTATGAGTTCCAGTCGGTCGTATCGGTGAAGGCATAGAAGTCGACAGGAATACCGTTGATCGTAGGATCAAGTATGCGCACGAGCACCTGACTACCCGAACTGAGCAACGGCGAATTGAGGAGATACTGACAGCAGTAGGCGCGGAACAATCCGAGATTGGTCTCCACGGTGCCGTTGACCGGACGTATTCCCGTTCCGTAGGCCACTTCCTTATTATCCTTCTGCAGTGAATCTACAAATTCTTTCATTTCGGGGTATTTTGCCACGATTGAGGCTGTAAGTTCCGGGGTCAGTCGAGTCACGGTGGGCGTGTCGATGGTGAATGTGCGTGTGAAGCGGCGCGCACCATATTCCTTCATGCCACGGTAGTTTTGGAACGAACCGGACACCAGCGTGTACGGCGGCACGGTCACTATGGTATTGTCGAAATTCTGGATCTTTACAGCCGACAGAGAAACATCCATCACGGTACCGTTGGCCGGGGTACCGGGCACAACGATCCAGTCGCCGACATGGAGCATATCATTCTGCGACATCTGGATGCCGGCCACGAAGCCCAGAATCGAGTCCTTGAAAATAAGCATCAGGGCTGCGGCGAATGCGCCGAGGCCTGTGAGCAGATAAGCGGGGGACTTGTCGACGATGATCGAAATGGCGATTATCACAACCACAATCCAGAGGATTCCCAGGCTGATATTCAGTATTCCTTTGATGGGCAGCCCTTTGGTGTTCTCCCGGCTATTGTATCGGAAGAATATGAAACTTCCCACCGCACTCAGCCCGATTCCGAGAGCCACCACCGCGTATGCCGCGGTAAAGCGTTCGAGAAGCTCGAGCAGATGATTCCCGCGGTTGAAAGCTATGGGCAGGAAACCCATGAAGACAAGCGGCGGTATGAATTTGGCGCATTTTGAAATCACCTTATGGTCAAGAATCTGCTGCCCAAGCACGCTGTGTTTGAGGCTCACGAGTTTACGCACAGCGGCGATCACCAACCATTTGATGCACATGCCCACGGCGATGGAGACACACATGATCAGTGCCACGTAAATTATCTCGACCACAACCTGATTGTGGCCAAGTCCGAATATATCAAGAAACCGGTGTATAAGATTCAGCAACCATGTGCCAACGGCATGCGAGGGTATGATTTTCCCGGCCGGCAATACTTTCGTAACGTCTGTAACTTGACTCATAAATGTGAGGAATTGAATTAGTCGTTGAAAAATGCTTTTTAGATATAACCCGACAGACACTCAAATCGTTCAGACCGCATAGCGAAAAAGCAAAAAAATCGCCGGGGTCAAAAAAAATAGCTGAAAAATTTCCGTAATTGCAAAGAATATAGTACCTTTGCAGCGCAAAAGAATGTGGCAACGGTGCCCCGGGCACGAAAAACATTCTAAAATGCTTTAACCGAGATAATTATTAATAACATTAATAAAAACAATTATGTCTGAAACTGCAAACCGCGTGGTGGCAATCATCACCGACAAGCTGGCTCTTTCGCCCGATCAAGTTACTCCCGAAGCATCGTTCACCACCGACCTCGGCGCTGACTCTCTGGACACCGTTGAACTCATCATGGACTTCGAAAAAGAATTCGATCTCTCGATTCCCGACGAAGACGCTCAGAACATCAAGACCGTCAAGGACGCTATCGACTACATCGAAAGCCACAAGGCTTAAGTTGTCGACAGCCGACAATCAGTCACTATCTCCCTCCTCATTAAGTCTCTAACCCCCTTCGCCGCGCACATCGTGCGCTACGGGGGGGTTGACCATATCTCAGCCAGAGGCTTTTTTCTGACCAGTATCTTATCATTTAACTTATGGAATTAAAACGTGTAGTAGTTACCGGCATGGGTGCTGTCACCCCGCTGGGCAATGACGTGGAAACCACCTGGACCGCAGCCATCAACGGCGTGAGCGGTGCCGGACCCATCACCCACTTCGACGCATCGTTGTTTAAAACACAGTTCGCCTGTGAAGTCAAAGGCTTCAAAGCCGAAGATCACTTCGACCGCCGCAAAGAGCGTCAGCTCGACCTCTATGCCCAGTATGCTCTCGTGGCAGCCCGTCAGGCCGTATCTGACGCCGGACTCCCCGACGACGAGAATCTCAACAAAGACCGTGTGGGTGTCATCGTAGCTGCCGGTATCGGCGGTCTCCACACCTTCGAGGAAGAAGCCGGATACTACGCCAAAAACGAAGAAAAGGGTCCCAAATACAATCCTTTCTTCATTCCTAAGATGATCGCCGACATAGCCTCGGGCCATATCTCCATGGAATACGGCTATCACGGCCCCAACTACGGCGTGGTTTCAGCTTGTGCTTCATCCAATAACGCCATCATCGACGCTTTCAACCTCATCCGCCTCGGCAAAGCCGACGTGATGCTCACAGGAGGTGCCGAAGCTGCAATATATCCCGCCGGTGTGGGCGGCTTCAACAGCATGCACGCCCTCTCCACCCGCAACGATTCTCCCCAGACAGCCTCGCGCCCCTTCTCCAAGAGCCGCGACGGATTCGTGATGGGCGAAGGTTCCGTGGTGCTCATCCTTGAAGAACTCGAGCATGCTCTGGCACGCGGCGCCAAAATATATGCCGAAGTGGCCGGCGGCGGCATGAGCGCTGACGCTCACCATCTCACCGCCACCCATCCCGAAGGCCTCGGTGCCATCCTCTCGATGCGCAACGCGCTTGAAGACGCCGGCATGAAGCCCGAAGACATCGACTACATCAACGTACACGGCACATCGACCCCTGTGGGCGACGTGTCCGAGGTAAAGGCCATCCAGCAGGTGTTCGGCGACCACGCACGTAACCTCAACATCTCATCCACCAAGTCAATGACCGGTCACCTCCTCGGTGCCACCGGCGCACTTGAAGCCATGTTCTCGATTAAAGCCGTCGAGAACGACATCGTACCTCCCACCATTAACCACGAAGAAGGCGACGAAGACGAGCAGATCGACTACTCTCTCAACTTCACCTTCAACCGCGCACAGGAGCGTCCCGTACGCGCCGCCCTGTCCAACGCATTCGGCTTCGGCGGCCACAACGCAACAGTGATCGTCAAGAAATTCGAGAAATAAATTCTTTCGACCTCAAGCCATATCCGAGGCTGCCGACCCGTCGGCAGCCTTAATTTTTTGTCTGCATTCAACAGATCTGTTTATGTATTGCTACACCGAAGAACCGGCGAAGGACTCGGGCAGTTCACCGTTTTTTGGCGAACAGCGAGGTTCTATAGGTAAATGACATCGGGGTTTAAAAATAAATTGATTAACTTTGCTTCCGTAAGTTGGAATGAAAAACCTGCCGAAATATATAGATATCGCCTTCTGTCTGCTGGTGCTGCCGGCCATGCTGTTCATGTTTCCGGTGGAGCGCTGGTATCATAATTTCCAAACTTATATGGTGTCAATGGTGGCCTGGCTGTACTGTCTTTATTTTATCAACCGCACCCTCACTGTGCCTTGCCTTTTCAAGAGCAAAAAGATGCGACTGGCCGGAATAGGCATCATTGTGGCGTCGCTTTTCGTCACATACTGTTTTTCGGCGATATCGCTTTTCAATCCCCCGCCACATAAGTTCCACGACGGCTACACGCGCCTGCTGCCTATGGTGAAGCCTTATCAGCAGGCTGTATGGTCGCTCTTCATGATCGTCGAGGCTTTCAGCTTCGCTGTGGGGCTTTTCACGCAGACCGAGGTGCAGCGCACGCGCCGGCGCGAAGTGGAAGCGCAACGCGACCGCGCGGAAATCGACCTGTACCGCGCGCAGATAAAGCCGCACTTCATGTTCAACACGCTCAACTCGCTTTACGGGCTGTTTCTCACCGGCAACGCCAACGCCCTGCCGTCGCTTGAGAAATTCATCTCCATGATGCGTTACATCCATACCACCGCGTCGCACACCGAATCCGTATCGCTGTCTGAAGAAGCCGACTACATTCAGCAGTACGTCGAACTACAATCATTGAGGCTCAACGATAAGACGAAAGTGGCGCTCAACATCGACATAGCCGATAAATCGCTGCGTGTGCCACCGATGCTTCTGGTCACCTTCGTTGAAAACTGCTTCAAACACGGCGTCTCGCCTGTGGAGGAGAGCACGATTACCATCTCTCTCACGGAACGCGACGGAGTGCTTGAATTCCGTACCTGCAACCGTATGTTTCCCAACCGCCGCGTGGGTGAGCACTTGGGCATCGAAAACTGTCGCAAGCGCCTGAACCTCAGTTATCCGGATTCACACCGGCTCACAATTTCAGATGCCGATAGACTTTTCGGTGTGGAACTCATAATAAATCTTACGAAATGATACATTGTGTGGCCATCGATGACGAGCCCATAGCGCTCTCTATCATTAGCGAATATGCCTCGCGCTACGGTAATATGGAGCTAAAGTGCTTCACCTCGCCCGTGGAAGGAATGGACTTCATCCGGGACACTCGACCGGATGTGGTGTTCCTCGACATCGAGATGAACTCGCACAACGGAATCGAGCTTGCCAGAGAACTGCCTGAAGGAACGACTCTTATATTCACCACTGCATACGCGCGCTACGCACTCGACGGATTCAATGTCAACGCTGTCGATTTCCTGCACAAGCCCATATTTTATCCGCGTTTCGTTCAGGCTATGGACAAAGCCCGCGCATGGGTCGATCGCGACCGCCCGGCAGCTTCTCCGGAGTGCATCACGCTCAAATCCGGACACCGGACAGTTGTGGTAGGCCTTGATTCGATAAAACATGTGGAGGCCATGGACAATTATGTAAAAGTGTACCGCAAGGACCTTCCCATGGTGGTCTCCCAGATCACGATGAAAGAAATGGAATCGATGCTTCCATCTGACAGATTCGTGCGCGTGCATCGATCGTTCATCGTGTCGCTGAAGGCTGTCGAAAGTTTTTCAAACCGAAAGATACAGATAAGGGGAGTGCAGATGCCCATACCCGTGGGACGGACATACACTGATTCGGTTCGGGCAGCTTATGAACGCTTCGGATCGGAGAGACGGCCGGATTAAGCCGGATTTTGCTTAAGCGACTCTACGTAGCGGTCAATACGGTGTAATTCCTTGGGAATATCGATCGACTGCGGGCAGTGCGGAGAACATTGGTTGCAGCCTATGCAATGGCTGGCCTGACGAAGCCGCGGAACAGAGCGGTCGTATCCCACCAGGAAGGCCCGCCGTGCTTCCGCGTAATTGGACGCCTGGGTACCTTCGGCCACATTTCCCTGATTTACACATTTATTGTAGTGGAGCAGAATGGCCGGAATATCTATGCCGTAAGGACATGGCATACAATATTTACAGTCGTTACAGGCTACGGTGGGATATTGCACCATCAGATCGGCCGTGTCGTACAGGAACTGCATCTCATCATCGTTGAGTGGGACAAGCGGCGAGTAGGTATGCAGATTATCCTCCAGATGCTCCATGTATGTCATTCCGCTCAGCACGGTCAGCACTCCGTGATGTGTACCGGCGTAACGGAACGCCCACGATGCCACACTTTTCTCCGGCTCGCGTTGCTTCAGGCGCGCTGCGATATGATCGGGCACGTTGGAAAGCCGGCCGCCGAGCAGGGGTTCCATGATTATGGCCGGAATACCGCGTTTTTCAAGTTCGCCGTATAGATACTCCCCGTCTGTATTCCGGGGATTGAGCTGTTTGGCATGTTTCCAGTCAAGATAGTTCAGCTGTATCTGTACGAAATCCCATTTGTATTTGTCATGGTTTGCCAACGCCCAGTCAAACACGGCTATCTCTCCGTGATACGAAAAGCCGAGATTGCCGATGCGGCCGGCTTCACGCTCCGCCATCAGAAAGTCAAGCATACCGTTGTCGATATAACGTGCGCGAAAATCATCCATTCCGTTTCCGCCACCGATGGAGTGCAGCAACATATAGTCGATGCGATCCGTCTGCAATTCCTTGAAAGATTTGTGATACATAGCCATTGATGCCTCGCGGCTCCACGTCTGCGGAGCGAAATTCGATAGTTTGGTGGCTATGTAATACGACTCGCGCGGGTGGCGTGAGAGGGCTATGCCTGTGGCTCGTTCCGAGAATCCCTTGCAGTAGGCGGGTGAAGTGTCGAAATAGTTGACACCGTGCGCTATGGCCGTATCGACCAGCCGGTTCACCATTTCCTGATCAATGACATCCTCACCCTCCTTATCTTCGGAGCGGACAGTCGGCCACCGCATGCAGCCATAGCCGAGTATAGACACCTTCTCTCCGGTCTTGGGATTGATGCGATAGGTCATCGAACCCTCGGCGGAGTCGCCGGAAGCCGCGCTTCGGGCTGCATCGTTTTCTGCTTCAGAACGGCATCCGGTCAGCGCGAGCGCTGTCAGTCCCGTTCCGAGGCCGAGCCGTTTCATAAAATCGCGACGTGTGATCTTTATCTTTTCCATGTTTTCAGGCGGGGGATCAGATGATACGGTGGTTTTCATGTCCTTCGACATAGATGGCGCTGAATGGCCGCGCCGGGCACAGATTCTCACAGGCTCCACAACCAATGCACCGCTCAGTATTGACTGCCGGAATTTTCAGTGAGGATTCATCGGCAGGATCAGAAGGCACCATGGTGATGGCGCCGACGGGGCAGTGGCGCGCGCAGTTGCCGCACTCAACACCATCGGCAAGAGGCACACAGTTGGCCTTTATCCATACAGCGTGACCGATCTGGACTGCTGATTTGTCAGCTACAGAAAGCGGCCTTATGGCTCCTGACGGGCACACCTCGGAGCATCGTGTGCATTCCGGGCGACAATAGCCGCGCTCGTATGACGATTCCGGCTGCATCAATGTATCTAACGATGCCGACGGACGGAGCACTCCGTTGGGACAGACGGCCACACACAACTGACAGGCAGTGCAGTGCCCGGCCATATTCCGGAGACTTACGGCTCCTGGGGGGACTATGCGTGTGCGACGCGCCGGAATTTTCTTGTCGGCTATCACGGCCAGACCGCCGTCCACTGTCTTTTCGCGCGCTTGAGTGGCGGCGGCCGCACCCAGAGCGGCCAGTGCGGTCATGAAATTGCGCCGGCCGGAGTCGGGTCGGTTATCAGTCGAGACTTCCACTTTCGACCGCCCGTAGGACGGAGCGTATGAGATGGCATCCTTATGACATTTTCCTATGCAGTCAAAACAGGTCACACATCGTGAGTAATCAATCGTATGAGCGGCAGAATCAATGCAGGCGGCCTTGCAGTTTCGCGCGCACAGCCCGCAGCTGTTACACTTTGACTTGTCTATAACCGGACGCAGCACCGAGAAACGGGCGAAGAACCCGAGTACAGTCCCGACCGGACACACTGTATTGCAATAGGTCCGTCCGTTTCGCCACGCCAGTATGGCCAGCAGAATCAGGGTCCCCACCGCCACAGCGAGCGTGGCCGACCCGCGCAGCCATATATCGACAGAATAGAACGCGTAGCTTTCATGCGATGCAGCCACCGATGCCAGAAGATTATTCACCCATGCCCATACCGGAGCGATAAGACTCTGTGCGATGCGCCCGTAAGCGCTGTACGGTGCCAAAAGTGCTACGACAGCACCGATTCCGGCCACGATGGCGATCACCATTACCGCCAGCATTGCGTAACGCAGAGCGTTCTTAGCTTTCGAGTAGGAATAACGGTTTTTACGGGCCAGTTTCCCGAGTCGTCCGAATCCGTCCTGCATTATACCGAGCGGACAAATCACCGAACAGTAAAGGCGTCCGAAAACCAGAGTCAGAATTATCAGTGCCGCGATGACCGCCAGGTTTAGAGCAAGCACAGCCGGCAGAAACTGTATTTTGGCCATCCAGCCGAACCATCGCTGCGCCGTGCCTGAAAAATCCACGAATAACAGCGTCACCATGACTATTGCGGCCACAGCCAATATTTGTCTTATTCTTTTGAGCATACGAAACGAAATGTGATATCTGCGCCGAAAATTTCCGACAAGGCAAAATTAAACAAAAAAATCCGATATAGCAACAGATGTGCTGACATCCGCTTTTCACCGCTTAAAATCCCCTCGTTGTCACACATATTTGCGAGTGAGTGAACATGTCGGGCAATTTGGGAATTATATAATTATGTATAATTCGAATTCTGATAATTTCTGATAATATGGAAAAACAAACTATATATTCACGGTTCAAGAAAATCGTTGAACTTCAGCCTGAATCACCGGCTATAATAGAGGAGGACCGCACCTTGTCGTACAAGGAGTTGGACGAGATGGCAGATGCCATTCTCTCCAAATTCTATGATCGCTCGCCCCGTATGGTCGGTATTGTCATGCACCACGGAGCCGAACAGATCGCAGCAATGCTCGCCGTGTTGAAAAGCGGGGCCGCATACATACCCGCAGAGCCGACTTTACCTCAGGAGCGCATCGATTACATGATGAGCACGGCAGGAGCCGAACTTATAATAAAAGACAGCTTTTGCAGGCATCTTTCACCGGCACGGAAAGAGATGGTAGACCGTTCTACTGCAGACGGAGTGGCGTATGTCCTTTATACCTCAGGCACATCGGGAAAACCTAAGGGCGTGGTTGTTGAGAATCATTCAGTGGTTAATTACGCTGAAGCCTTCGAAGCCGAATTCGGGACGGGAGCCGGCGACATAATGCTGCAATATTCGGTTTGTTCATTCGATATCTTCGTGGAGGAAGTGTACACCACACTGCTCAATGGCGCAGCGCTTTGCATTCCGTCGCAGGCGGTGCATAACGGCTCTCTTGATGGATTGTTGAAATTCGTCGAAAGACATGGTGTCACCATCATAGACGGCTTTCCATACCTTATTGCGGAAATGAACAAGCTGCCCGATATTCCCCGATCAATAAAATTGATTATAAGCGGAGGAGATGTAATACGTGGAAGTTACATCACCAATCTGCGCGACAAAGGCATTAAAATCTACAATACCTACGGTCCGTCGGAGACAACCGTCTGCTCGAATTATTTCCGGGTGGATGACGCCGAGCCACTGGCCGATGGCACTTTCCCGGTAGGAAAGGCCGTGAAAGGTGTATCTGTCAAAATAATGGACAAGAATCTCAAGGAAGTGCCCAAAGGCGAAATCGGAGAAATATGTATATTCGGCGAGGGGGTCAGCCGCGGCTATCTCGGCAACCCGCCTGAACAGGCCAATTTCGTGACACTGCCCGACGGGACACGTATGTATCGGAGCGGCGACCTCGGATATGAACTTCCAGACGGCAATCTGGCGTTTCTGCACCGTCGCGACGACCAGGTGATGATTCTCGGAAAACGCGTCGAACCGGAGGAGGTGGAAAACGTGCTCAACACATGTCCGTCCGCCGAGCGTGGTGTCGTACGGGCTTTCAAGGACGACAACGGCCTTCATTACCTCATAGCCTATCTTATTCCCAAAGAAGGTTGCCGCCTCCACGACGTGAAGGCATGGCTTCAGGCCAGACTCACGGATTTCATGATTCCGGAATTCTTCGTTAAAGTCAATCATATTCCGTTGACACGCAGAGGGAAAGTGGATGTGGATGCTCTTCCGGTAGTGATGAAAGAAGGTGGTGTATAAGGATAATGTCAGATAAACGCCACCTAATGATCACTTTAAAGCAAATTACCGACATTCAGACCCTTATGCTGTGGCGTGAGGAGGTGATACGCAACGTATTCGGCGTGATACCGGATACGGAATTGCTCGAATCCAATCGCGAATATTATCGTAAACACATCGCTGATGACAGTCATCTGGCGTTTGTGGCCGAAAGGGCAGGTGTGGAGTGCGGGTGCGGGGCAGTATGTCTCACCGCTGAATTACCGTCGCCTGACAACAGGTCGGGATTGTGCGCCTACCTGATGAATATATACGTGCGGAAAGGATTCCGTAATCAAGGTATCGCGCACACAATTGTCCGTCGGCTCGTGGAGGAGGCGCAGGCGCGCGGATGCGGCAAGATATATCTGGAAACTACTGCGGAAGGGAAACCGGTCTACTCGTCGCTCGGCTTCCGCGATATGCCTGACATGATGAAGTATATAGAGGTCCGGGAGGGCTCTAAAAGTTGAAAAAAAGAGAATTCAGAGTGAAAACGGCTTAAAAATCACGGAATTCCGTAATTGACGCGTATTGAATGGCTGTGTAATTTTGCAAACGATAAAAAACTTTGCAAAACAGCATTCAGTAATGAACGAAAAAGCCGCATCGGAGGCATCGGATTTAGCACAGGTAAGCATAGCCGTGGTTGATGACCATGATCTTATCCGGGAAGGTCTCAACACAATACTCACCAACCACGGAGCTGGTCATGTCGAGAAGTTCAGCTCCGCGATGGGTCTGGTATCCGAAATGGATGCAGGGAGGTTTTTCGACTTCTATATTCTGGATCTTGAATTGCCGGACCTCGACGGGTTCGTTTTGATCGAAATGATACGTGCGCGCGATTCTCAGGCCCGTATAATCGTGAGCACTCTGCACGATGAGCTTTGGACCTTGCGCAAACTGCTTGCAAGGGATGTGAATGCAATAATCTACAAATCAAGCGACGGGGATGAAATCGTGAGTGCCCTCAGCGAGATACTAAAAGGACACAAATATTATTGTTCCGAAGTGGCCACGGCGATTCAGGCCGCGTCCGACAACAGCCTTCATCCGACAGCACGCGAACTTGAAGTCCTCTACAAGATAGCTCAAGGCAAGACATCCCGCGAAATTGCCGCCTCGATGTTCGTAACCGATAATACGGTAGAGGCGCACCGTAAAGCTCTTTTCACCAAACTCGGCGCGGTAAATGTGGTCGACCTGATAATAAAAGCCATCGCGAAAGGCTATCTTGACAAAAACGGAGAGCGCCGCTGAGACTACTGACACATATATCCGTTTTACAGACGTTTTTCCGTCACTCTTGCGTAAATCACGCATGTTGTGTAACTTTGCAGCATGAATCGCCGCATCCGTCTGTTATTGTTTATTGTGGCGGCTGTGGGCCTTGCGGCCTGTAGCTCGGTCAAACATGTGCCACAGGGACAGATGCTCCTGGATAATGTATCAATAACCGTGGAGGACAACGACGAGATCAGCTCGACCGAACTTGTAAATTTCCTGCGTCAGACGCCGAACCATAAAGTTTTGGGATTCGCCCGGCTGCAACTCGCGACATACTCCCTCTCGGGCAGCGATTCAACAAAATGGTATAACCGCTGGCTCCGTTCGCTCGGCCGGCCTCCTGTCATATTCGATGAGGAACTTACAGCCGCCTCTGTCCGCCAGCTGAGGCAGGCTCTGGTTAACCGGGGCTATATGGACGCGACCGTCACCGCCGACACCATTCTGCGCCCCGATCGACGACGGGCGAAAGTCAACTACCGGATACACGCCGGTGCACCCCACACCATAAAATCCGTGGCTCTGAACGTCCCTGACTCAGCTATCGCAACGATTCTGCGGGCAGACACGTCCCTGATAGACATCAAACCCGGAGAACTTTTCGACCGCAACCGGCTCGACAATCTACGTACGGCGGTGGCTTCGGCCATGCACAACGCAGGATATTACGATTTCTCGCGCGAATTCATATCATTCACAGCCGACACCGTACGCGGCAGCAAGGACATCGCCCTCACGATGAATGTCTCAGGCCCTGAGGGTCCGCGTTCAAAGAATGTATTGACGCCACACCGCCAATATATAGTGCGAAAAGTGATATTCATGATGACTGACCCCGCTGACAGTGTGCCGGCTGACACCGTTCATTACCGAGATATCTCAGTGGTTTACGGTCCCGACCGATATCTCAAACCGTCAGCACTATACGACATGTGTTTCATAGAGCCGGGCAAACCGTACAGCACCCGGGCTGTCGACCGCACCTACTCGGCTCTTTCGCGACTGAGCATCCTGCGGTTCATCAACATCGACATGCGTCCCGCCGGCTCAATCGACGGTGTCGGCTTGCTCGACGCTGTCATATCTCTGTCACGCAACAAGAAACAAAGCGTATCGCTCGAGCTTGAAGGCACCAACTCCGCCGGCGACCTCGGATTCGGAATCGGAGCGACATATCAGAACCGCAATCTTACTCATCGGTCCGAACTGTTTTCAGTGAAATTCCGCGCCGCATACGAGAGCCTGTCCGGCAACCTCGACGGATTCATAAACAAACGATATTCCGAATACGCGGCGGAGACCGGCATCACTTTTCCGAAATTCGAACTCCCGCTCGCCTCGCGCGCCTTTAAGAAACGCATGCAGGCCACTACGGAGTTCGCCTTGTCGTTCAATTATCAGGAACGCCCCGAGTACACCCGCGTGATTGTAGGCGGAGCATGGCGTTGGAAATGGAACAACCGCCTCCGCGACATGGCGCGACGGCACACCTTTGACCTCATCGACATCAACTATGTGCGGCTGCCCAGAAGCACCATTGACTTTCTGGACTCCATCGCCCCGTCAAATCCCCTGCTGAGATATTCCTACGAAGATCACTTCATAATGCGAATGGGCTACACGTTCTATCAGTCGAACCGTCGAATCCCCACTCCGGAGGTCAACGCATTCGCCATGCAGCCGTCAATCACAACCCTGCGCGCATCAGCCGAAGTGGCCGGTAATTTGCTCTATGCCATAACGTCAACATTCTGTCAGCGTCCGCCCGACGGTGCCTATAAGGTGTTCGGCATACAATATTCACAATATATAAAAGGCGAGGTCGACTATACCTACACCCTCAACCTGAACAGCCGCAATGCCTTGGCTTTTCACGCTGCGGGAGGCATCGCATATCCCTACGGCAATTCTTCCATGGTGCCGTTTGAGAAACGCTTCTACGCCGGGGGTGCCAACGGTGTGCGCGGATGGGCGGTGCGTACACTCGGCCCGGGAGCCTACGATTCCCGAAACTCGGTAACGGACTTCATCAACCAGTGCGGCGACATCTCCATGCTTTTCAGCGCGGAATACCGCGCCAAGCTTTTCTGGGTGCTCGAAGGCGCACTGTTCATCGACGCCGGAAATGTCTGGACAATCCATAATTACCCCAATCAGCCGGGCGGTATGTTCAAATTCAACAAATTTTACAAACAGATAGCCGCGGCTTACGGAATCGGTCTGCGCATGGACTTCACTTACTTTCTGCTGCGTTTCGATCTCGGCTTCAAGGCTCACAATCCGGCCATGAACCAGGAGCCGTGGCCGCTGATTCATCCCCGATGGAGTCGCGACACCAATTTTCATTTTGCCGTGGGCTACCCGTTCTGATTCCGACACCGCACCCAATATTTCCCACTTATGAAAACTCTTGCAATATTCGACCTCGACGGCACACTGCTCAACACCATACAAGACCTCGGCGCGGCCACAAATTACGCGCTCGAAATGCACTCGCAACCCGTACACTCCATCGATGCGTATGAACGCATGGTAGGCAACGGAGTGCGAAAACTAATCGAAAGGGCCTTACCTTCCGAATATGCCAACGATGCCTATATCGACCGCCTGCTCGTAGACTTCAAACAGTACTACAACGACCACATGACCGATGCCACCCGACCCTACCCCGGCATTCCTGAACTTCTCCGCGAACTCACTGACCGTGGTGTGGCTGTAGCTGTGGCGTCGAACAAATACGAGAGCGCGGTACAGCACCTGATGGAGCATTATTTTCCTCAGATTCCGTTCGCGGCCGTTTGCGGCAACCTCGAGGGCTTTCCGGCAAAGCCCGATCCTTCCATCGTGTTCCGTGTACTTACCGAACATCCAACGCCGAAAGCCGAGGTGCTTTACATAGGCGATTCCGGAGTGGATATGGAAACGGCGCGCCGTGCATGCGTTGACAGCGTAGGTGTCACATGGGGATTCCGTCCACGCCGCGAACTGGTCAACTCTCTCGCCGGCACCATCGTCAGCGAACCTTCAGAAATCCTCGCTCTGCTTTAATCAGCCATCGTACTTTATTCTGAATTTGTCAAGAATGGTTTTGAAATTGTCCTGAGCGGTAAGACAAGTATCCATCAGATACCCCTTGATAGCAGGCCAGTTGCGCAGCCCGTTATAGTAAAACATTTTCAAGTCATCGGTTACGATGAACGGAACATGACCCGCCCGTAAACACTCGCGGAACATTATCAGCCTGCCCACACGTCCGTTACCGTCTTGAAATGGATGAATAGATTCAAATCGATGATGGAAATCCAATATTTCTTCAAATGACGGCATCTTTTTTGCATTGTATTCTCTTAACAATGCCTTAATTTCCCTATGCACATTTTCCGGCGCCACTGTCTCGTTACCGCCCACCTCATTTGGGAGTTTCTTATAATCTCCTATTCGAAACCAACTCTTTCTCTCGCCAGAGGTACCGGACTTAAGAATAAAATGAAGATGTTTTATGAACGCTTCTGTCAGTTTACCGGCCGCATGGTCAATAATATAGTCAATAGCCCGGAAATGATTTATAGTCTCTATAATATCATCAATATAAACAGCTTTATCCGTGACACCAATGGTATTGGTATCAAATATATAAAGGGTCTGGTCGTGTGTCAACCGACTGCCCTCGATATGATTTGAATTGTACGTAAGGTCAATCTGTACGCGATGATATATGCCGCCTTTAATCTTACAGGCTTTCTGGTCGCGTAAAATTGAAAGCAACGGAGATAATGTCAAATCATTTTTGCGCCCCGGGATTGATGCATCTGACGGGACGCTCCATGTTTTTCCGACAAGATAAGCTCCGTCAATTTTACCCTGCGCACAATAGTTTCGGGCTGTTCGTTCCGAAACACCATGACTCTGCGCCCAAGCCTTCACTGAGATATATTCCATAATATCGGCAAGTTTCGATTACAATTGCAGCGCAAAGATAACAAAACTTGCCGATATCGGCAAGTTTCAGCCCGGTATCTATAGCTTGAACCACGGCTCTTTCATTTAAGATTTCGTCTCCTTTTCAGGAAATGGGTTATTTTA
>CAMWNG010000009.1 GCA_947175575.1 uncultured Bacteroidales bacterium
CAATAACGCCGTGCAAATCAGTTTTGTACACACCATCATCTATGTAAATCTTTCTATTTTCTTATCGGCACCCCCCCACGCTTACAAATACTTTAGTAATAGTCAAAGAGAAGGGGGAATGTTGCCCGCGGCAACATTCCCCCTTCTACATAAGGATTGTATTATTCCTGCGTGTCGGAATCTTTAAGCCATTTGTCAAACCAGCGGAAGAAGAGGCGTTGCCAGAGTACAGCATTCTGAGGCTTCAGAATCCAGTGGTTCTCATCCGGGAAGATAACCATCTCGGCAGGAATGCCGCGGAGTTTGGCCGCGTTGAACGCCGCCATGCCCTGCGATGCGAGGATACGGTAGTCATATTCGCCGTGCGAGATCATGATAGGTGTGTTCCAGCGGTCTACGAAACGGTGGGGTGAATTTGCGAAAGTGCGCTGCGCAACAGCGTTGTCTTTCTCCCAATAGGCACCGCCCATGTCCCAGTTGGCGAACCACATTTCCTCAGTTTCGAGATATTGCGCCTCCATGTTGAAGATGCCGGCATGTGCAAGCAGAGCTGCAAAGCGGTTTTCATGATGTCCGGCGAGATAATATATTGAGAAACCGCCGTAGCTCGCGCCTGTAGCACCCATGCGGTCGGGATTTATGTAGGGCTTTGTCTTCATGAAATCGGCAGCAGCCAGATAGTCGCGCATGTTCTGGCCGGGATAGTCTTTCGAGATCTGTTCTTCCCATTCGGTGCCGAATCCGGGAACACCGCGGCGGTTGGGTGCTATCACCACATAACCGTTGGCGGCCATGAGCGCGAGGTTCCAGCGGTAGCTCCAGAACTGGCTTACGGCGCTCTGCGGGCCGCCCTGACAGTAAAGGATTGACGGATATTGGTGGGATTCATCAAACTTCTGCGGTTTTACTACCCATGTGAGCATTTCCTTGCCGTCGGTAGTCGGAACCATTACTTTTTCAACCGTTGGCATTTCGAGTTGGCTGAATATTTCGCCGTTCACGTCGGTGAGAGCGGTAAGCTTGCCGGGAGCTACGCTGTACACCTCGTTAGGACGCAGCATGGAATGGCGCATTGTAATCACAGTGTTTGCATCCACAGGTGATAGAGATGTAAAGTCGGCAAGGTCTTCGGCCACTGTCTTCACTTCATGGTCGGCGAGGGTGATTTCGAATACGGGAGCCACGCCCTGATGGTATGCGATGAACCACAGACGCTGTGAATCAGGATTCCAAGCGAATTCTTCGATTGTATAATCCCATTCGGCAGTGAGGTCGGTGATCACACCTGATTCCATATCCATGACCATAAGACGGTTCTTGTCAGCTTCGTAGCCGTCGCGTTCCATGCTCAGCCACGCCATGTATTTCCCGTCGGGAGAGAAGGCCGGGTTGGTATCGTAGCCCATCATGCCTTCTGTGAGGTTGCGGGTCGACTTGTCCTCAAGTGAGTAAAGATAGAGGTCGGAGTTGGTGGAAATCGCATATTCCTTGCCTGTCTTTTTGCGACATGTGTAGACCAGGCCTTTGCCGTCGGGTGTCCATGCGAGCTGTTCCACACCGCCGAAGGGCTTCATCGGCGATTCGTAAGGCTCATCGATCATGATGTCGTACGCACCGGAAGCTTTGGTTCCGTCAAAGTCGGCTATGAAGGGGTGGGGGATTTCAGTCACCCATTCATCCCAGTGTTTATACATGAGGTCGTCTATAACACGTCCGGTGGCTTTGGGGAGGTCGGGATAAAGGTCGCCTGCTGTGCGTGCGTATTTTACTGAACCAATAAGGACAACCTTCGATTCATCAGGCGAGAACAGGAATCCGGCTATGCCGTTTTCTTCCTCGGATGCCTGACGGCGGTCGGAACCGTCGGCTGCCATGGTCCAGAGCTGAGGCTTTCCATCCTTGTCGGGATAAAGGAATGCGATCCGATTGCCTCCGTCGATCCACACGGCACTGTTCTCGCTTTTCGGGGTCTTCGTCAGGCGAGTCTTGTTTCCGCCGTCGGCGTCCATTACCCACAATTCGTTGTTAGACGTATTTTTTTCGAGAGATTCATAGGATACTCCGTAGAGCACCTTTGAACCGTCGGGCGATACCTGTGGCCCTGACACACGTCCCAGAGCCTCGAGTGCGTCAATGTCAAACACTCCGGTTTCCGAGTGGAAGTCGGGACGCTCGATGATTTCGTCATCCCCGGCGTTTCCGGCCGATGAGCATGCTGTGATGGCTGCGGCGGTCAGGCACATGAAAAAAGAATTTTTTAATGATTTGATCATTGCTTATAATTGATGTTTTGATTGTCATTCGTTAGAGTCGGAGAGTGTGAGCCCTTCGATTTTGGATAAACGGCCAAGCACCGCGTCGACCTGATCCGCTTCGACATTCAGGGTCATTGCGCACACGTTGTCGAATGTGTTTGAAATCATTTCCACGCCCGGCATGCGCGTCACTTTCATCACATCGTTCATAACCGTGTATCCGAAAGAGAATTCCAAGCGTCGAGTCACGTGACACTCGCGTATGCCCGCCTCGTCGAGCACATCGGAGGCTGCCTGACGGTAGGCCTTGATAAGTCCCGGAGTACCTAATTTTATGCCGCCGAAATAGCGCACCACGGCCACCAGCACGTCTGTCAGTCCGCGTGAATTTATCTGGCCGAGAATCGGGCGACCGGCTGTTCCGGACGGTTCTCCGTTGTCGTTGGCGCGGAAAACGTCGGCTGACGGTCCGAGAACGTAGGCCCAGCAGACGTGTCGCGCATCGTAAAATTTCTTTTCAAGCGCACCGACCAGTTCCTTCACCTCACCGGCAGTCTGTACCGGATAGGCGAACGACAGGAAACGGCTGCGTTTTTCTACGAAAACGGCCTCTGCGGTATGGTCAATTGTGCGAAAAATGTCGGACACAGTGTCGTGATTGTGTTTTACAAGGACAAAATTACGAAAAAACTTTCAATCAAACCAACAAATCGCATTCCGCTCACCGATATGTCGGAAAAATTGCATAACTTTGGACATTGAAAAATCAGTTCGTTATGCAGGTTCTACAATTTTTCGGAAACAGCGTGAATCAGCGTCATATCGAAGCGGCGGCGGACGCCCTGCGCGAAGGTGCGCTGGTTATCTATCCAACCGATACCCATTATGCCATCGGTTGCGATCCGTCTAACCGTCAGGCCGTTCAGGCACTTGTGAAATTCAAGGGAGGTGATCGCGGCAAGGACACGCTGACGCTAATATGCGGCGACATTTCTCAAGCCTCCACTTTGGCGCGGATAGATAATGTGACTTTCCGGATCCTGAAGAACAACACACCTGCGCCCGTCACCTTTCTGCTCAACCCAGCCCCACATCTGCTCAAGAATCTGAAAGGACGCACGACTGTGGGGTTGCGTATTCCCCGCCAACCCGTCACCGTGGAACTTGCGAAGGCACTTGGTTCGCCGATACTTTCCGCTTCGCTCCCACTTGACAGTGAGGATGCCTCGAATCCTGATGCTATTGCACTGGCTCTTTCTGAGGCTGCCGCGTTTCTGCTTGATGCCGGAGTTACCCCGGCACATTCCTCCACGATTCTTGACCTTACAGATCCGGCCGAGCCGGTGCTTGTGCGCGAAGGACCTGTTCATCCTCAACTCTGACAATGCCGTTAATTGAAATTAGCCTTGACGATTACGCCGCGATATTTCCGACGGGACATTCCGTCTACGATTCGCCCGCATTCATCGCACTCAATAGCCATAAGGTCTCTGAAGTTAAGATCATGGCTCTGGTTGACCATGATGGCAGGCCGCTCGTAGCGCAGACGTTCGGCTTGAAAGCCGACGGCTGGCATGCCCCTTTTTCCGCTCCATTCTCTGCGCCTGTAATCACCCTGAACGGAAGCGAGGCGGATGTAAAGGCATTTTATGAATCTGTGCGTGAAGCTTTGCCTGAAGGAGTCGCGCTCACTTTTCCTCCGGAGTGTTATGGAGCGGTGCACATTCCGGAAGGACGGACAGTGCATGATTATAACTATCACTATCCCCTTGCTCGACTTGCCGATTATGAAAGTCATCTGAGCCGTTCAGGTCGTTACAGCCATCGTCGTGCGCTCCGCTATCCCTTTGAATTTACACATACCGAGGACATTCCGCGCGCATACGAGATTATCCGGCTCAACCGTGAGGCGATGGGATATCCGCTTGCCATGTCACTCGCACAGGTCACTGAGACCGCTCCGTTGACGAGAGCCAAATTTTTCGTGCTGTGCCTCGATGGTGAAGATATGGCTGCAGCTGTGGTTTTTCATCCTGTTCCCGGGGTAGGGCAGGTGATATATTGGGGCGATGTGCCGGAGGCGCGTCCTTTCCGTGCCATGAACAGCCTGCCCTGGCATCTTTTCAACTGGTATGCCCGGAATTGTCCGGACATACATACCATTGACATTGGCCCGTCATCGACGGACGGCATCCTCAATCGGGGTCTCGCTGACTACAAACTTTCGATCGGCTGTGTGGAGACACCGAAACCAACAGTCATTCTCTGACTCTCGATTATTTAAAGGATGGCCGGGCCGCGACATCTCGTCGGGGGCCCGGCCTGTGTTTTAGGTATGTATAGATTAGTTGTTGACGTAGGGTAGGACGGCGTCTCTCCATATCAGATAGGCTTCGCCTACCAGATGGAGTCCGTCGTTGGTGTATTCCTTTCGCAGGTTACCATCCTCATCTGTCATGAGGCTGTGGAGTTCTATCCATGTAGCGCCGAGTTCTTCAATCTGAGGACGCACAAGCGCGTTGATGTCACGGATGGTCTGCTCTTTGTCTATCATCAGTTTGTAGCGGCCGAATGAATTGTTGATCGGCAGCATTGACTGGAAGTAGAGTTCGGTCTGCGGAGAGGCTTCCCGGATGCGCTTTACGAGAGCGACGGTGGCTGTCGCGATCGAATCGGCCGTAAGGTCATGGCTCACGTCGTTTGCACCGATCATGAGGAAAATTTTGGCGGGATGTCCGTCAAGGATGGGTTGCAGGCGGTTCTGCACGCCCTCAATGACATCTCCCACGATTCCGCGGTTGATGGCGTTCGGGTTGTTGAGGAGTTCGTGCCATTCGCATCCATGTGTCAGACTGTTGCCGAGAAAGACGATCTTGGTTGAGTCGACCGGCAGTAGTTCGAAGAGAGATGCGCGCTGGCCATATAGTTCATTTCCGGCCTGTGCGCTCAGCGCCATCACAACCGCGGCTATCACGGTTATGACCGATGTGTAACACTTGCGGAACATAATCAGGCCTGCTGGGTTTCGCGATATGCGTCAACGGCGTTTTTCACCGAGCCGTGGAGGAGCAGCAGACGCTTGGCTTCTTCGTAGGGAAGGCCGAGTTCGTCCACCACCATACGGGTGCCGCGATCAACGAGTTTTGCGTTCGTAAGCTGCATGTTCACCATCTTGTTACCCTTGACGCGTCCCATCTGTATCATTACGGAGGTGGTGATCATGTTGCAGATCATTTTCTGGCCTGTGCCGGATTTCATGCGCGATGAACCTGTAACGTATTCGGGACCTACGACCATCTCGATGGCGATGTCGGCTGCTTCGCTTACCGGGGCATCGGGGTTGGAAGTGATGGCTGCGGTGAGAATGCCGTGTTCACGGCAGTCCTTGAGTGCTCCGATGACATAGGGCGTGGTGCCGGAAGCTGCGATGCCGATTACGGTGTCCTTCTCGTTGATACCGAACGGCTGAAGGTCTTTCCATCCTTGATGGGTATCATCCTCGGCGTTCTCAACTGCGTTGCGCAGTGCGTGGTCTCCGCCGGCGATAAGGCCGATTACCCATGACGGATCCATTCCGAATGTCGGGGGGATCTCCGATGCGTCAAGCACTCCGAGACGTCCGGATGTACCTGCGCCCATATAGAAGATGCGGCCTCCGCGTTTCATGCGGGCGACTATTTCGGTGACGAGTTTTTCGATCTGGGGGATGGCTTTTTCGACAGCGAAGGCAACTTTCTTGTCTTCGTTGTTGATGTCGCGCAGGATTTCGCCTACGCTTTTTTTCTCGAGATTATCGTAGAGAGAGGGCTTTTCGCTGATTTTTTCGAATGCCATTGTTGTGATATATGATTGAGTTGTGATTTATAGATATAGTTTTTGCTTTTTTCAGGCAGTGTGGAACTTGATGAGGCCCTCCATGGGCGATTTCACGATTTTGCCTACACGACAGCCGCATGCCTCGGCAGCTTCCGAGAGCACTTCCTTATAATAGAAGGCGATGGAACCGATGAAGTTCACGCTGAGAGTCTTATAAGAAGGATACTGCGCGATGTTGCGGATGAAGAATGCTTTGAATGCGTTGAGCACAAGAGCGTGGATTTCAGAACGGTCGATATTCTGGATAAGGAACGGAGTTACGGAAGCCAGGAAGCGGTTGCCCTGCGGTTCCTTGTACACCCGACGGATTATGGTGAGACGGTCGAGTTCATACTGGTCGAGGAACTTGGCGCAGAGGTCTTCCGGAAGTTGGTTTTTGAGGATATCGCCGAGCAGAATTTTGCCCAGAACGGCGCCGGAACCTTCATCGCCCAGAATGTAACCGAGCGGAGACACGTTCTCCACAATGTCGGTGCCGTCATAATAGCATGAGTTTGAGCCTGTGCCCATGATGCAGGCGATACCGGCCTCGCGTCCGCAAAGCGCACGGGCTGCCGCAAGCAGGTCTGTATGCACTTCCACTGTTCCTGCGTTAGGGAAATTGGCACGGATGGCCCGTTCCACATTGCCGCATACTTCGGGTGAGATACATCCGGCACCGTAGAAATAAACTTCGGATACATCATATCCTGCAAGTTCGCCCACAAGCTCGTCGGCGATACGCTGGCGCATCTCTTCTTCAGTGAGCATTACGGCATTCATGCCCATTGTAAATACTTGTTTTTCGACTTTACCGTCGTCAAGCAGGCACCAGTCGATCTTGGTGCTGCCGCAGTCAGCTACGAGAATCATATCTTTATATATATTTTTTTATTATACAGAATAAGGCCGATGAGCCAGTTCACCATAACGAAAAGTATGGCGAATATTAGCGACGCGAGGGTAGCGTCGTCGCCGCACAGAGGCATGAGGCAATCGGTGTAAATAACGCCCTTGAGGGAAGTGCCGCCCACCTTGACAGCACCGATTATGATGCTGAGGACGGCTCCGAGGCAGTAGAGGAAGAGCGGATTGATGCCGAATACTTCGAAGAATCGGCACCAGCGTTTGTGGCCGCGGATGTCGATCACCCAGATCAAAAAACCGAGGAAGGATGAAGCCAGACCGCAGGTAGTGAGAACGAATGTGGGCGACCAGATTTTCTTATTGATGGGCAGTCCGTAGTCGAGCAGGAAACCGCTGAAAGTGAGAATCACGCCGACGATGAACAGATAGTTGATGCGCAGATTATTGTCGCGAGTTGACATGATCAGACCTCCGCAGATGAAGCCGATGAGCATGTGTGCGATGGAGGGTAGGGTGCTCAGGAGGCCTTCAGGATCGAATTTCAGTGTAACACCGTTGACGGTGTCCGCATACATGTGGTCGGCGCCGAGTATCTTGTGGTCGACTACCGAGATTACGTTGGTGTCAGCGAATTCGAAACCATTGCCCGTCAGCAGGATTATGGCGTACAGCACGAGGAGCCCACCCGTAAACCACCACAGTCCGCGGCCCTTGATGAGCAGCGCGCATATTGAACCTACGCCGTAGCAGATGGCCAGACGAGGCATCACACCCAGAATACGGATAGTGGAGAAATCGGTCAAGGCATCCCAGACGGAGCCGTTGATGGCTCCTCTGAGAATTCTGCCGAACCATACGATCGCGAAACCTATGAAGAAAATCACAACGGTACGGCGCAGGATTTTCCAGCCGGTGCGTGCCGTGAGTTCAAAATTATAACCTCGCAGGGAGAAGTATGTAGAGATACCCATTATGAACATGAAAAACGGAAAGACGAGGTCGGTAGGTGTCAGACCGTTCCATGAAGCGTGAGCCAGAGGGGGATAGATGTGTCCCCATGAGCCGGGATTATTTACCAGAATCATGCCGGCGATGGTTATACCGCGCAGGATGTCCAGCGCCAGCAGCCTCTGTTTCTTTGGTTTTATTTGGGTCATGGTTTTATAGATAGTTATATATTATTTTTGTGTTTTGGGGGTTGTGACCGCGTCAACCAGATACGCGATGGACTTGTAAGACACACCGCTGTTTGCTGTCAGTCCGATCTCGCAAGTGCGCGAGTTGGAATAGCCTGATTTGACCCCTGCCTGTTCCAGAGCCGGGCGCAGTTTCCGGAGAGCCCAGCGGTTGAGTTCAGGGATGAAGAATCCTTTATCGCCGGCAAATCCGCAGCAGCCCACTTCGGCGGGGACGGTCACGTTAGTGCTGCATCGTCCTGCAAGACCGATGATGACCGGTGCGAGACCCATGCGACGCGTAGAGCATGTGACGTGTACCGCAACCGGTTCGTCGGTGGGATGGAAGTCAAGGTGTGGCACCAGGAATTCCTCGATGAATTCGGCCGGTTCGTAAAGACGCATATCCTTGATTCCGTTGCGCATGCGGTGGAGGCAGGGACTTTGGTCACACATCACGGGATATTTGCCGTTTTGAGAAGCTTTCCATAGAGCGGTATGG
Organism: uncultured Bacteroidales bacterium; assembly: GCA_947175575.1. Classification (GTDB taxonomy): domain Bacteria; phylum Bacteroidota; class Bacteroidia; order Bacteroidales; family Muribaculaceae; genus CAG-873. The sequence goes on from CAMWNG010000009.1 coordinate 8,655, forward strand.
AGCTTTTCAAGCATTTCATCACCTTTTTCGGGCATACCTTTGCTTTCCCAAATCATGCCGCAGCACAGCGATTTCATGTCCTCCGGGAATATGACTTTGTAACCGGCCTTACGGCAGAGATTAAACATCGTGTCCACAAGCGGAGCGATCTTCTTGCCCTTTTCTTCCGTAACGCCCATCGTACGGTTGATGCACGAAGGGAAGTACACTACCACGCGCTCCGATTCAGGCATTTTCTCTGCCTCCCGGACGCTCGACTTGGGATAGAAGCCTTTCGGGAGTGCAGCCGACCATAGCGGTAATCCGATACGGTGCATACCTTTGCCTATTGAGTTCACGGCTTTGTCGCCTACAACTTTTCGTGCCAGATTGGCCGTATCGAGCATCGGGCGCATTACGGAGAGAATGGATCCGAGATGATCGGCGGCGAAGGCTCCGACCTTATAACCGAAAGATCCTTCGGGAATTCCGGCTTCGCGAACCACATGCACCATTTCGCCGGTGTTTATTTTCATCGGGCATGAGGTGCTGCACAGGCCGTCGCCGGCACATGTAGCGTTGCCGAGGAATCCGAAACTCTTCTTCAGAGCATCAGCAGCCTTGAGTGATTCCGGCGAACCTACTGCTTCAAGGCGAGCGATCTCACGCAGGATTACGATGCGCTGACGAGCCGACAGAGTGAAGCCGCATGAAACACAGTTCACCTCGCAGAATCCGCACTCGATACACTTGTCCACGATTTCGTGTACAGGAGTGAGAGGCTTCATGTTCCGCAGATAACATTCCGGATCATCGTTGAACATCGAACCTCGATTCAGAAGATTATGTGGATCGAATGCTTTCTTGACGCGGAGCATCATCTCATAAGCTTTGTCGCCCCATTCCTTGCGCACGAACGGTGCCATATTACGACCTACGCCGTGTTCGGCCTTGAGCGAGCCGTCGTAACGGTCAACAACAAGTTCTACTATGCCTTGCATGAGCCGTTTGTATCTTTCCACTTCTTCCTCGCTGTCGAAATTCTGCGAGATGATGAAATGATAGTTACCGGCAAGGGCATGCCCGTAGATGCAGGCGTCGTGGTAGCCACATTCTTGCAACAAGGCTGCCAGCTCAGTGGTTGCTTTAGGCAGATCGTCGATCTGGAAAGCGACGTCCTCGATCAGCACAGTGGTGCCTTTGGGGCGTGTGCCGCCCACAGTGGGGAAGATACCTGAGCGGAGGCTCCACCAGGCGGCGGTCTCTTCGGGGTCGGTGCTGAAATGGGCGGGTATATGCAGTCTGAAGGTGTCGATGACCTTCATGATGGCGTCAATGTTAGCCTGCAGTTCGGTTTCGGTGTCTGCCTTGGTGTCGAGCAGCAGGGCGGTGAGGCCCGATCCGTTGGGGTCATGAACGGCCTCGAGCGATTTAGAATCAAGCATCTCGCATGAGAATACGGGAGCCGATTTTTCAAGAGCCACAACGCAGCGGCAGGCCTCCTCCATATAATCGAAGTAGAGTAGGGCAGACGCAGCGAAGGGATACAGATGTTCGGTTTTCATCGTCACTTCGGCGAGGAAAGCCAATGTGCCCTCCGAACCCACCATCAGGTGAGCGATGATTTCGAACGGATCCGTGTATGTTATGAACGGCAACAGGTTCAGGCCCATTACGTTCTTGATGGCATATTTGTGTGCAATGCGTTTGGACAGATCTTCGTCAGCACGGATTTCATCGCGGATAGTTTCGATTTCTTTAAGCAATTCGGGATGAGATGCGCTGAACGCTTTGCGTGATTCGGGGTCAGCGGTGTCAAGGACGGTGCCGTCGGCCAGAATGATTTTTGCCGAAATGAGCTCGCGGTCGCTGTTGTATTTTACGCCACAATTCATTCCGGAAGCGTTATTGGCTACAATACCGCCCACCATAGCTGATTTCTTGGAGGCGGGGTCGGGAGAGAACATGCGTCCGAGCGGCGCGAGAATCTGGTTCACGCGATCGCCGATGATACCGGGCTGCATGGTTATTGTCATAGCGTCCGGCGAAATATTGTATTTTTCCCAGGATTTTCCGGCCACGACGAGAACAGAATCGCTGACAGCCTGACCTGAGAGGGATGTGCCTGCGGCACGGAAGGTCACGGGAACACTGTGTTCTGTGGCGAGGTGCATCAGTCGGCTCACCTCGTCGGGCGTGTCGACCGTAACCACCATTTTAGGAATATAGCGGTAGAAGCCGGCGTCGGTACCCCATGCGAGGAGTCTGAGCGGATCTGTGAAGATGCGCGACGCGGGAATGAATTCCCTAAGTGAACTTGAAAATTTGTCAAACGATTCCATGATTGGTTGATTGAGGAGTTGAAGAGAGAGTTTTGGCAAGATTCCAGGGAGCCGGATTAGATACGGCTCCCGGAATCAGTGTTATTTGTAGAGATAATATTTTGAAGATGCAGTCTTGAAAGCTTCGTTATCCTTGTTCCAATAGTCGATGATATCGGCTACCTTGTGGTTCTTGGAGAAGCGTTTGCGGATTTCTTTGGAACCGCATACCTTATCGAACATGTTGAAGCGCTTGGGGTCTGCGTTGCCTTCGAGGAAAGTGGCTTTTTCGGGGTGCATGTCAGCGAGTTCCTGCATTACATAGAACTGTGTCAGCGACAGCGGAGCAACTTCTTTGTCGGTTACGTAGACTTCGATGCCCTGGAGATTTTCACCCTTTCCAACGCTGTAGAAAGGCTTGATATGGATGGGGCGGAACATCATGCCGGGGAGATTGAGCGCGTTCATGCGACGAGAGAGTTCCTCAGCATCGACCCATGAAGCTGTGAACAGCTTGAAGGGCTCGGTATAGCCAACACCTATGTTCATATATCCAAGTTCGCCGAGAATGCCACTGACGGGGTACATTACGGCAATCTCCGGATTGGGTATGTGAGGCGAGGGAAGTACCCAAGGCATGCCGGTGTCGCGGAAATCCATATCGCGGGTCCAGCCCTGCATCGGTATGACGGTAAGGTCGACCTTGAGGCTGTCGCCTACCAGTCCTTCTTCGTTCAGATAGACTGCGAGTTCGCCGGGAGTGAGGCCGTAGAGATAGGGGATGGGGAACTGGCTCACAAATGATACACAATCATCTTCGGTGAGGTTGCCTTCCACTTTGTTACCGCTTACGGGGTTGGGGCGGTCGAGCACCATGAATTCCTTGCCGAGTTCGGCGCAGGCCTCCATGCCGAGGCCCATCGTGCTGATAAAAGTGAATGAGCGGCAGCCGATGTCCTGTATATCATAGATGAGGACGTCCACGTCTTTGAGCATTTCGGGAGTGGGCTTGCGTGATGAGCCGTAGATGGAGTAGACGGTAACGCCGGTGGCAGGGTCGACGAAGTTGTCAACGTGGTCGCCTGCGTGTACATCCCCGCGCACACCATGTTCGGGAGCATAGAGTCCTACAAGTTCCACATCGGAAGCTTCATGAAGGATGTCGATGGTCGATTTTAGCTTGTTGTCTACACCTGTGGGATTGGTGATCAGGCCGACACGTTTTCCTTTCAGAGGCGCGAAGTCCATATCACGGAGCACCTCGATGCCGGGTTTCACCTGAGCCGAGAGGCTCATGGCGGTCATAATTCCGAGAGCAACTGCGAATATCTTTTTCATAAGTTATTATACTTCTGTGTCTTCAGCAATGTTTTCTTCGATTACTTTATTGACCTTGCGGCCGTAGTTGGGGTTGATGTGCGGGTAGACGAGTGCGGTGACGGCCCATGTTGCAAAAGTGCAGCAAAGAACGTACCAGAAGAAACCGTTGTAACCGAGCTGTTCCTGTACCCAACCGGCAATCATGCCCGGGAGCATCATGCCAAGTGCCATGAATGCTGTACAAATGGCATAATGTGAGGTCTTGTAGGGTCCGTCAGCAAAATACATCATGAACAGCATGAAAGCTGTGAAACCGAAGCCGTAGCCAAATTGGTCAACAAAAACACAGGCATATATTGAAATGCCGCCCCAGAGGGTATTCACATCGGGTTCAAAATAGCTCAAGGCGATGTAAACAATAGAGTTGAGAGAGATGCACAGGGCCATGGGCCAAATCCACTTTTTCAGACCGCCGGCAGATGCGCATATACCGCCGATAATGCCGCCTACTGTCAGTCCGATAACACCGATGGTGCCGTAAGCCAGGCCAACCTGCGCGGTTGTCAGACCCAGACCTCCGACACTTTGCGGGTCAACGAGGAAGGGCTGTATGAGCTTGATGAGCTGAGCCTCGGGCAGGCGGTAAAGCAACATGAACAGTATGGCGATGAAAACATATTTCTTTTTAAAGAATGTTGCAAAAGAGTCGCCGAACGAACGAACAACAGCGCCTACACCGCCTTTACCATCGGCATCTACAGTCGGTTTATCGCTTACAGGATATGGAAGGATAAACATGTGGTAGACAGACACTACGCCGAAGAACACGGCCATGCAGGCAAATGTCGTGATCCAGGCTTTCGGAATGTTTGCCATGCTGACTTCGAGATAGCCGGCGAGTGCTACCAGACCACCTTGACCAAGGATAGAGGCGCAACGGTAGAATGTCGAGCGGATGCCAACAAACAAACTCTGCTCATTTGTATTAAGAGCCAGCATATAGAAGCCGTCGGAGGCTATGTCGTGAGTGGCTGAGGCAAATGCCATTACCCAGAAGATGGCCAGACACAGTGTGAAAAGGTTTACCGAGACGTTACCGGCGGCGAGTTCGGCTGCACCGGGAGTGGGAATGGTGAAAGCTACGCCGGCAAGCGCGAGAGTGACGATTATCTGCATAGCTACTGTCCACCATCGTTTAGTCTTGATTACATCGACAATAGGGCTCCAGAAAGGCTTGATGACCCATGGCAGATAGAGCCAACCTGTGTAGAGAGCTATGTCGGCATTCGACATACCCAGACGCTTGAACATCATCACAGAGATCATATTCACAGCGAAGTATGGTATTCCTTGTGCGAAGTAGAGAGTCGGTATCCAAGCCCAGGGATTTCTTTTTGTAGGATGTTTCATTGATTAAGAAAGAATGTGATAGTTTATGATTTTCAGTAGATTTTGGATAATTCAGCTCCGGGGTAGTAGTGTGCGAGGATCTGCGCGTAGTCGTAACCTTTCTCGCCCATTACAGCTGCGCCGATCTGGCAGAGTCCGGCTCCGTGTCCCCAGCCTGCGCCGTGCAGACGGAAACCGTCCGCTGTCTTTTCGACTGTGAAAGCCGAGCTATACAGATGGCTGGGCGAAAGAGTGCGACGGATTTCGAGTTCTTTGCCGATGATGCGGGTCAGTTTGGAACCGACGATCTTGAGCCGCCAAAGGCGTCCGGATGTGCCGCGATCCATAGGTATGAGTTCCTTGATTGTGCCGTAGTCGAGACCGCTACGTTCGCGTACGAGTTTTGATAGTTCCTCGGTAGTGTATTCCACAGTCCAGCGATAGAAATCGGTGGTTTCCTGATCATAGTTGTTAAGAACCTGCGCCAGAATTTTAGCATCTGATGTATTGCAGAATGCGTCGGGACGGCTGTTGATCCATGCTTCGGCATTGGCTTCGATGCGCAAGTCTTTGAAATCCATCGGTTCCGGGGAATCGCGACGCGCCACGAGGTAGCTCAGAGGACGGTTGTCCCAGCAATATTGGAATTCCTCAAACACACCGCCGCAGCATTTTGAGAAGCGGGCGTCGCAAAGTTCCTTGTTTTCATCAAGAAGAACTTGTCCGGCTGTCTCACGGATCGCTTCAGCGACTTTTGGCGTTGACTGGCGTGTCACTCCCTGATAGCGCTGGCAGTGGTCATCGGCGCATACGTCGAAAAGTGTATGATCCTCGCGGTCGTACCATTTGATCAGTTCCTCCGGAGTGTCGACCATTTCTGATACGGGTTGAGAGCCCGTATGTTTGATTTGTGCAAGGAGCCAGCTGCGCGAAATCACGGCATGGGCTTTCAGAAGTTCCAAAGATGCGTGTGCGCTCATCTCGGATGAGATGACGCTGAGCAGATAGTCCTCCACCGGCAGTGTATTTATCACAGTGAGGCCGTCAGGAGTGGATATTACGCGACAGGCTCCCGAAAAGCGCTGGTTTTCGCGACGTTCCCAGTGGAAATTCACGCCGATCACCACGTCGAAGATTTCAAATGTAGCTTCGGCGTCGGCGGGGCGGAGAGTCACTTCATCGTGGAGCTCGCCTTGCCAGGCGATACGTCCGTCGGGAGCCTGCGAGAAAGTCTGAGGACCGCGTACGGGAGTATTGTCAGGCTGGATGTATGTGCCGTGGAAGGTGATTTCGAGGCGATCGGCAGTGAGGATGCCTACGTTTACGTCTGGATGTCCGTTCATTTTACGTTTCGGGCTATTTCGTTGATTTCTTCAGCCGACAGGCAGAGTTCATCAAGAATTTCAGTGATTTTTGCTGCATCAAGTGCGTTGAAGTCTTTTTCGAGGGGAGTTATGAATACTCCGCCCATGTCGACCGAGGCAGGGCTGAGAAGCATGGTGCCTTCGCCTTCGGTGCCGTAGCAGGAAGGACGATGGCGCTTGCGGGGAATAACTACCAGACGCACACCCGCGGGGGTGGGATAGCAGAGCAGATTCATCATAGGCTCTTTTTCACCTTCGGGCACGGGAATCGCATCGTAAAGACGTTTGAAAAGACGTTGACCGGCTTCGGCATCATCTGCCGGTGCATCAATTACGAAAACTTTCAGAGGAAGTGTATCCACAAGAGCGAGAACTGCATCGCCGTCGGTGGCAATGGTTTTGAGTTCTGCGTTTTCAAGAGCGTCGGCAAGTGTCAGAAAGTCGCTGTTACCGGCCTGAAAGTGCATGTGGTCGGGTGCAGAAGCGCCACAACGCGGGCCGTTATAGAAAACTGTGTAATCCTCGAGTTCGGCGGCCAGACGCATCATGTCTGCGATGCGGCCTTCGATGAGCTGGTCGGTATGGGTTGTGTCAGGAATTGTAAGATGACGCGGGAAGATGGGGAAGGGGTTGATGAGCACTGTGTAACGGTCGGCCCAGTCGATTCCTTCCTGAACTTCGGGACGGTTGGCCGCGCAGAGGAAACATTTGCGCTCCTTGAGCGATTTTGCATCAACTTTGGCCGATGATGATACGATTCGGGCGGGATTGAACTGAACCTTGACGGTCCATCCGGGCAGTTCCACTTCCTTGACTTTAACGCCTTTGAGAGCCTCGAAATTTCCGGCGGCCATAGGCCATACTGCCAGCTGAGAGGCTATGAAATCAGATATTTGTGCGGAGGACAGAGCCATAATTGCGTATAGATAAAATGATTGGTGGCAGGAGGTGAATGGGGCGCCGGAACTGCAAATGCCGGAGGTACACCGCCTTAAAATTGTTTTATTCTGATAAATCCGTCTCAGTCGCCCGTCCGTATCGGGCGACTGAGCGGATGAAGTGTGATTGGAATGCCTTGCTTATTTAGCCTTGTTCATGGCTACACGGGCCTCAAGTTCCCATGTGCGGATACGGTCTTTGTAGAGATTGTTGTTGTTTGTCTTTACAACGTCGAGTGCGTGATCGGAGTTGTCCTCCCAGCGGCGGCAGTTGTACACCACATCGTAAACACGACCGATCTGATTGCGGCGCGAGAAAGCGAGTCCGAGCGCGTAGTCTTCACCGTATGAAGTGTTGGGAACGTGAATTTCGCGGAGCATGGGGGTATAGAACGCACGGGGTGCGCCGAGACCGTTGATGCGAAGTGCATTGTTGCGGCCGTTTTCGGGTGTCCATTCCTTGTGGTCGATTACGCCCGGCGGAATCATGTTCATGTCGATGTCTGTGAGCATGTAAGTGCCCACCACCATGCCACAGTTCTGGTCATAGAATGCTTTCACCATCTTGGCAAGGGTGTTTTCATCGGAGTAAACGTCATCGGAATCGAGCTGTACGGCGAATTTACCGCATTTGGGGTTCTCGACGCCCATGTTCCAGCATCCGCCGATGCCGAGATCATCGCGTTCGGGAATTACGTGAACCACACGGGGATCGGATGTGAATTCTTCGATGGCTTCAGATGTACCGTCGGTTGAGTGGTTATCGACGATGATGAGGTTGAAGGGGAAGTCGGTTTTCTGGCTGAGTACGCTGCGGATAGCGTCACGGATGGTGCGAACGCGGTTGCGTACGGGGATGATGACTGATGCTTCGTATTCGAAGTCGCCTTTGTCGAAGTTGATGGTGTCGAATTTGGGTTCGAGGTAGCCACCGATAGCTTTGAGGTGGTCGGTGCATGCTTCTTCCATCTCAATCTGAACGCCGCGGTTCTTGGGGTCGACGTAAGAGAAGTGGCTCTCGCCGTCTTCGGTCTTGGGAGCAGCGATGTCTGTGTACAGGTATTCGTTGATGTGCACGATGGGAGCAATGCGGCTGATGCGGAGTCGGAGATCATAGAGACCGGCAGCCTTGAAGTCGGCGGTGATGCCTTCAGCTGCTTTCTTGAAATCGGCGGTATTGAAGAAGAGAACTGAGCCGAAGTTAAAGTCATCGCGGAGCGAACCGAACTGATAATCGATTACGGGTGCGTTGGATTTCTTGCCGTCAACTACGAGATATGAATCGGCATACATCATGCCGGCTTTCGAGTCGGTGGCGAGACGAACGAAACGCTCGAGGGCGAAGTAGCCCGGAACGAGAGTATCGTTCTTGGTATAGAGGAGCATGAAGTCGCTGTCGGCAGCGGCGGCGATTGCCTTCATGGTTTTGGACGAGGTAAGGGTGTCGATGTGGAGGACTTCTGTGCCTTCGATGGCCTCGACATTTTCTTCCGAAGCAAGGAGGAAGATTTTGGTGACCATCGGACATTCACGCAGTCCGGCGACGGTTGCTTTCACGCATTCGGCATTGCCGTAGGGTACAAAGCAGTTAATAGTCGTTTTCATGTGTAGAATTTATTGGGTATTGGGTTATTATTACTTTTTTGCTGTGAAGAATTTGAGAGTCTGTCCCATGAAGAGGTCGCGTTCGGCCTGCGATGTGACGGTTTCGAGCGGGAAACCGATCACGACGGTACGATATTCTCCCATGTCGGCTGCTATTCCGGCAATGAGGTTATTTTCGGAATAGCGCATCATGGTGCAGCCTTTCTTTGAGTCTGCCGGATAGAAGGAATCGGGAGATTCGACAGCGTAGCAGTCTGAATTGAGTTCGCTGTGGAAGGTGAATTTGCCACCGGTGAATTCGCGGAAACGACAGGGCACCTCATAAGCTTCGCCTGTTACGGCAGCTTGATCGACACGCCAGTGGTAACCGAGCACTTCAGTCGCAAATTTCTGGTCAGCTTCAGCAACGGCCGGAGAGCTATAAGGATTGTCCCAAAGATCGGAGGCCACGTATGCGCCGCTGATCAGGAAGCTGGTGCCGGCGGCTGCTGCCTCGGTTATTTTGCTTTGCAACTCTGACGGGAACGATTTGTAGAAAGTGCCGAAGGCTCCGTCGCCTCTCTGAATTTCTTTTTGCTTGCCCAGAATCAGATCGACGATGCGGGGTTGTCCGTCTGCCACCGATTCAGCGTAAGCTGCTACAGACATGGAGTAGAACGAGTGTCCGGCCTTTACTATGGACTTACCGTGAATGTAGGGATAGTCGAAAGTGTTGCCGGCGATTACCTGAGTCTCATAGTCGGCGCGTGATGCTCCGAATCCTGCGGCATCGTCATCCATCCAGGGGATGTTACGGCGATATTCAAACTGAGAACCGATGAATGAAATATCTTCGATCATCGGAACGCCGTGATCTTTGCGGTCGTAGAATCCTGCGATGTCCTCAGATGCCACGAACCAATCCGGCCCGCTGATGCGGGTGAAGCCGTTCACCACTAACACAGGTGCCGAACCATTATCGAGGTCAGCGAGAGCGAGAGTCTCGGAGGGGAAGCTTACGCCGCCGCCGTTTGCCGCTACGATGCGGTAGGAATGTATTTCTTTATCGGTGACGGTGACGGTCCATTCAGGCTCGCTCACTGTGGCAACCTGACGGAAGCCGAGTTCGTCACCCACGCGTTCCTCAATAATATATGAGGTAGGAATGGCTGTGGGTTCTGTCTCATCGGGAGTTGGAACCCATGTAAGAGTGTAAGTGCGGTCGCCTGTTTTTGCAATTGCGAAAGTATTGACCGGAAGAGGCTGGACAATGTATTCACGTCCGTCGCGATTAGCGATGAATTTCAACATACCCTTATATATGGCACGGGAAACGGTGAAGCGGAAAGCCGGATCGAGGCCGTGGCGCATGTCATAAAAGTTCTGATGGCTGAGCAGCTCCAGAAGCATGGATGGCACCTGAGGGATGCGGGCTTCGGCATAGCTTTTGTCCCACATGCCGCGACGGCTCCATCGAGGTTCGAACTGGGCGCGTACATCGTTTACGATATTTGTCATCACCAGGTCTGTGAGGTCGCGGGATGCAGACCGGCTGTCTCCGTTGCCGAGCTTATCGCCTTTGGTGCAGTAGATGCCGAGTGTGCCGACGATGGAGTCTGTCAGGAATGTGCCGGCATCGGTGTGGAAAGCGAAGGAGAGGTCGATTGGCAGTCCGAGACCTTCCTGATCGGGGAGCATTGAGGATCCGCCGGTGAGCCAGTTGACCCAAAGACCTCGCGAAAGATAGTCATCGTTATAATCTTTGACGTAATCTGTCGGGGTGAATACGCTGTCAGGAGCACCTGCCCACTGGAGGAAGTAACGGGCACCCTCGGTGAACTTGGGGTATCCGCTGCCAACATATTGATAGTCGATGTCGTCGAGAGGCTCTTTGACGATACGTTCTACAATGCCCATGCCACCGCCGATTTTAACAGCGTCGGCACTTACGACGGCGTTCGGATCAGAAGAAATGTTGGAGAGAGTCACAACATCCTGCTTGCCGGCCTTGAGGGGGAAATGGCCGAGATAGATCCATGTGCCGCCGGCCATGTTCTGGTTGATGGTGAACTCGCGGTCGCCTGTGGCTGTATGTACGGTGTAATGAGCATCGGCGGCACTCTTGGGTGTGGACTGATAACTTACATATACAGCATATGTATCATCTTTCGGGATATTGGCGCTCCACACTGCGACCGAGGGCTCGGTCCGGGAGCCGCTGTGGATAGTGCCGACCTGACGGTTGTCCCCTTCGTTGAAAGGATGTGAGCCGTTGATGAGCGGAGAACCGTCCCATGCGAAGCCTCCTTCGACGTTTTTCCAATCCTTGGCGCCGTTGTGAGTCGAAAAGCCGGGAGTGGCCGAATTGTCGGCGTCAATGATTATCTCAGTGAGGTTAGTGTCCCGTTCGCGCGGACTGAGCACGTATGCGCCTGCATTGCTGAGCATAGGCATCAGGAAAGGCATCACATAACTTTGAGTATAAAGATCCTCGACAGTCTGCATTACACGTGCGCGTTGCCACTCCCAACGGTTGAGTTTGGGCTCGAAATACCATCCGTGGCTTTGCCAGAGGGCGATGTTGGCGCCATCAAGGCCTGCGGGAGCTGGGACAGCCGAATGGTCGGTGAAAAAACGATCACGTTCGGCTGGAGCTGTAGGCTTTTTACCGGCGAAGAGAGCGAGAGAGTCGAGAGTCTTTCCTCCAGCTGTGATATTAACCTTGTATCCGGCGTATTGAGCGCCAAGTGATTTTACAATCTGAGATTTGATTTCAGCAACCTGATCCTTAGTCAAAGGTATATAGGAAGTGTTTTCATTACACTTCACACTGACAGTCTTTCCTGAAGGATTGATCGTTACTTTTTCAACTTTGACAGGCCCGAAGCCGGTGGTTCCGGGGAGATATTGTGTAAGAACATTTTCGATTGCTGTTTCGCGCTGGCCGGCATGGGTGCATATGGCACAGCCTGCCGATAAGGCGATGATTGCTGAAAAGGCTAAGATTCGGTTTTTCATTGGTATAGGAGTATCCGTGTAATAGGATTCTCCACAAAGGTAAACACAATTTATGAAGTAACCAAACAATTTAACTTACATTAAGGATTAAGTACATAATTTTATACTTATACTCTCGTAAGTGCCATTTTCATTCTGTCAAGTGCTTCGGAGAGAACACATTTCGGGCAGGCGAGATTCATTCGGACGAAATCTTCGCCCCCCGGGCCGTACATGGAACCGGAATTGAGTCTTACGCCTGCACGGTCAATGAGGAAAAGTTCCAGACTGTCGCCGTTCATTCCTGTTGCTGAACATTCTATCCATGCAAGGTATGTGCCTTCAAGGGGCACGGGTTTCAGGTCCGGGATGTTTTTTCGGAGATAGTCAGTCAGGAAATCCATGTTTCCACGTATATATGTCAACAGCTCTTCAAGCCAAGACTCTCCTTCGTTGTAGGCAGCGATAGTGGCCGTGACTCCGAAGGGATTGACGTCGCATACCTCGTTGTCGTTTATGGCACGGTCGATGCGTGCGCGAATGTCGCTGTCGGGAGCAACGATGTTGGCGATCTGAAGGCCGGCTATGTTGAATGCTTTCGACGGTGATATGCAGACGACACCCTGCCGGGCGATTTCCTCGCCGAGTGAGCCGTAAGGGGTGTAACGGATGGTGTCGTAGACCAACTCGCAGTGAATCTCGTCCGATATGACAAAGACATTATTCCGGAGACAGATGTCTGCAATCCGAAGGAGTTCATCGCGGGTCCAAACGCGTCCGGATGGATTGTGAGGGTTGCAGAGAATGAGTACGGTGGCCAACGGGTCGGCAGCCCGTCTTTCAAGATCTTCCCAATCGATGGTGTATCCATCCGGATGATAGATCAGGCGATTCGCTGACAGTTCGCAGCCGTTGTTGCGTATAGAGGAGAAGAAGCAGTTGTATGCCGGAGTCTGGACGATGACACGGTCGCCTGGTTTGGTGAGAGCCTTGAGGCAGGCAGACACGGCCGGAACTACTCCGGAGGTGTATATGACGTGCTCGCGGTTTACAGACCAACCGTGACGGCGGGTGAACCATTTGTCCACTGCCTGATAATATTCGTCGGGAACGCTGACATAGCCGAAAACTCCGTGCTCGACACGTCGGCGCAGGGCGTCGATAATGCATGGCGCGGCCTTGAAGTCCATATCGGCGACCCATAGGGGAAGCACACCATCGGGCGTGGTGTCCCATTTGTAGGACATGGAGCCGTGGCGATCGACCGGGGTGTCAAAGTCGTAACTCATGGCGGTTCAGCGTATGAGAATCTCGCAATCTGCGGGAGCCTTTATGTTTTTATCAATAATAATTTCGCCGTAGCTGTCGGCAACGATTCGGCCGGAGGTAGGATTCTTGACACTTGTGACTGCGCCACGGATGTCGGCATGCAGAGTGGATTCCTCGAAAGCGAGGTCGGCGTCGGCATCAAACGTACAATCCTCAAGAATCAGATTTTTGCAGTAGCACAGGGGTTGAGTACCGGAAATGTGGCAACGTACGAGGTGCAGATTTTCGGAATGCCATCCGAGATATTCCCCGTTGAGGCGGGAGTCGTAGACGGTTACGTCCTTGGTGTTCCAGAAAGCGTCTTTGGAATCAATGTCGGCGTCGTGAATCTCGACATTCTCACAATACTGGAAGGAGTAGTTGCCCTGCTGCCGATAGTTGCGTATGTAGATATTCCGGGAATGCATGAACAGATAATCTGCATGTGCGACTTCTACATTTTCGAGATTGACATCGCTTACGTGCCACATGGTTTCCTGTGCGTCCGGAATCCGGACGTTACGTAGTGAAAGACCGGTCATCTCGCGGAACATTTTCGGGGCGTCGACCTGTGTGTCGGTCATAACAAGATTTTTCGAATACCATAATGCGGCTCGAGCACCGGGGGTGAACAGGCAATTTTCGATGCGGAAGCCGTCAACGTGCCAGAACGGATATTTGCCTTCAAACTTACAGTTTCGAGCCATAATATTTGAGCAGCATTTCAATGCGCTTTCGCCTGCGTGTATGGTTACGTTCTCAAGTTCGAGATTTTTTGACGCGAAGAGCGGACGCTCGCCGCCAAATTCTGTATCTTTAATCAATTCCATGTTTCAGTGGTTATTTTATTCGTACACAAAGTTAACAATTCCGTGACTTACCGGATAGGAATAAAGATGTAAATTAACAAAATTTATTATAATACGTAATAGTGGATGCAAGTCTTAGATTAAATGCGCGTCTTTTCAGCGGGCGTCAACCTGTGTGAATCTTTGACCATTCAGCGTTTTGTGGGCGTTCGTTCTATTATCGGTTTTGTAACACAATCGCAGCCTGTAGTGCATCTATGGACATGAGCGGCTTGTTAAGATAAAATTCCTTAGTCGGTCGGATTTAGACTAAGTTTATAATTACCGTGATATATTTAATTTTCTTGTGAACATATTTGGATATAAGTTGAATAATTACTAATTTTGTGACCGAAAACGTCTTGCAGAAGTCTCGCAAGGGACAGTGGGACGGGATCTATTAGTAGGGTATATTAACTCTACAAGACATATTATGAAGCGTTTACTTGACGCTCTTTCTTGACAATTGGAAACTTCGCAACTTTCTTAGGTTAGTCAAGGATGAAGCAACGGTAGATGCCTGGTGGATATGAATAATGTCATTTTGTCATTAAATACGTAGTGACAAAATGTATAATCATATTCTGCGTGAGGCTTCTGCGTTGTTCGTTCAACTAACCGGGCAATGCGAAGGCCTCCAATTGTGGAACGAACAACAAGTACGGCACTCACGCTTTTTTCGTTTAATAATCAATTATTATTGATCAAACCAGGAGAGCCATAGATCGTTCTTAAAAATCATGAAAAAATTCATGCTTCCCTGCGCTGTCTGCTTGGCTTTACTTTGCAGCAGCTGTGGTGTTTCCCGTCAGGCGACCGGAAATACGAACATCACGCAAACCGAAGTGGTTCTTGCAAAAAAGAACTATCGTGTAATCGGAACAGTGAGTGGCGAATCAAGCCAAAATTATTGGTTTGGAATCGGTGGTCTCTCAAAAAAATCTTTGGGTGAATCAGCAATGTCCGATATGTACAAAAACGCAAATCTCACTGGCGCCCAGGCAATCATAAATGTGAATGTCTCTTACAAAAACAAGTTCATTCTTATTTATACGGGAGCAAAAGCCATAGCTACCGGTACCATTATCGAATACACTGACTGATTAAGGTCTTATTCCGGTTAAACTTTTAATATTCCGGAGGGTGAAGGTAACTTCACTCTCCGGAACTTTTAGTTCGCCCGACATGGACATAATCTAACGGGTGAAGACGAGACGGTCGCGCACTGATAGCGGGAAGCGTATATCAGGCCGCAAGGGTGTCCGAGATGTCCGTTGCTCTTTTGGAGGTAAAGATACGGCGCGAGATAGGGAAATTGGCGATAATCGGATGGATTGTGCGTAATTTTGACGGGTTGGTAGCGCAGGGACGTCTGCGGATCCCTTGCTTAAGGTGGCCGTTAAGACTGTTGAGCAACCACAGCGGAGACTGTCGTGGTTTGGGGCGGTTTTGTCTGGATAGAAGAACCGCCATGGATGGTTCCGGTGTGGTTTGGTGGATTTTGGGGATTAAATTTTGTAGCGTCAAAAAAATAAGCTAACTTTGTGCCATATAATTATGTTACACAACATCGAATTTTTAAGGAGTCAACTGCCATCATGATAAAATCTGCAATTGAAAAGGTAATCAATGAGGATATGGCTGAAATCTGGTCGCTGCTGAGCGGCGAGGAGAAGCGTCTCATTGTGGAGAATTTTCATATACAGAACTTCAAGAAAAATCAGTTCATTTATGCAGAGGGAGACGCTCCGGAACATCTGTGGTGCCTGCTGAAAGGTAAGGTTAAGAAGTTCAAGGAGGGTGTCGGAGGCCGTGTTCAGATCCTGCGGTTGATACGTCCGGTGCAGTATTTCGGTTACCGGGCTTATTTTGCGGGTGAACCGTATGTGTCGTCGGCAGCGGCGTTCGAACCTTCAACGCTTGGTGCTCTGCCATTGAAACTGGTGAAGGAGATGATAGACAATAACCGTGAGTTGGCATGGTTCTTTATCCGTGAGCTGTCGCGTAACCTCGGTGGCGCAGACACCCGCGTGGTGAATCTGACACAGAAGCATATACGCGGACGTCTGGCAGAGGCTCTCATGGTGTTACGCGAGAATTACGGTCTGGAGGAGGATGAGGCGACTCTCAAGATATATATGTCAAGGGAGGATCTGGCCAATCTGTCGAACATGACGACGGCCAACGCCATACGCACATTGTCGACTTTCGTGGACGAGCATCTGATAACTGTGGACGGACGCCGCATAAAGATTCTGAACGAGTCGATGCTCCGGAAAATCAGTAAGTTCGGTTAAGATAAAAAGACGGACGTAAATCGTCGCGTCTTCATAGTGGAATATTTTTGACTGATAACTCTTATTGAGTTATTAAAAGAAAAGGCCATCCCGTGAGGGACGGCCTTTTCAGATATTAGGACTAAATTATTTGCCTGTGAGTTTTTCCTTGAGAGCAGCAAGAGCCTCGAGGTCGCCGAGAGTGGCTTTTTCGATAGCGGGAGTAGCCGGAGCTGCCTCTTCCTGCTTGCGGGGAGCACGTTTAGCTTTGCGTTCTGCAGCTTTTTCAGAGCGAACTTCGTCTTCGAAGATACGGCTGTGAGAAAGGATGATGCGTTTAGCGTCCTTGTTGAATTCGATAACCTTGAAGTTGAGTTTTTCATCAACCTTGGCCTGAGTGCCGTCTTCCTTAACGAGGTGTTTGGGAGTAGCGAAACCTTCCACGCCGTAGGGGAGAGCAACGACAGCGCCTTTTTCAAGAAGCTCGACAATGGTGCCTTCGTGAACGGAACCAACGGTGAAGATGGTTTCGAAGACGTCCCAGGGATTCTCTTCGAGCTGTTTGTGTCCGAGAGAGAGACGACGGTTGTCTTTGTCGATAGCGAGAACTTCAACCTCGATGTCGTTGCCGACCTGAGTGAATTCGCTGGGGTGTTTGATTTTCTTTGTCCAAGAAAGGTCAGAGATGTGGATGAGGCCGTCAACGCCTTCTTCGATTTCAACGAATACGCCGAAGTTGGTGAAGTTACGCACACGAGCGGTGTGACGGCTTC
Organism: uncultured Bacteroidales bacterium; assembly: GCA_947175575.1. Classification (GTDB taxonomy): domain Bacteria; phylum Bacteroidota; class Bacteroidia; order Bacteroidales; family Muribaculaceae; genus CAG-873. The sequence goes on from CAMWNG010000009.1 coordinate 25,752, forward strand.
CAACGGGGTATTTTTCTTCGATATTTTCCCAGGGATCGTTCTTGAGCTGTTTGATGCCGAGTGACATCTTGCGGTCTTCGCGGTCGAGGGTAAGGATAACGGCTTCAACTTCGTCGCCGACTTTCATGAAGTCCTGAGCTGAGCGGAGGTGCTGGCTCCATGACATCTCGCTGACGTGGATGAGGCCTTCGACACCGGGAGCAACTTCGAGGAATGCGCCGTAGTCTGCCATAACCACTACGCGGCCTTTGACATGGTCGCCGACGTTGAGGTTGGGATCGAGAGCATCCCAGGGATGAGGCTGGAGCTGCTTGAGGCCGAGAGCGATACGTTTTTTCTCATCGTCGAAGTCGAGGATAACGACGTTGAGTTTCTGGTCGAGTTCGACAACTTCGCTGGGTTTGGATACGCGTCCCCAGGAGAGGTCGGTGATGTGGATGAGACCGTCAACACCGCCGAGGTCGATGAATACGCCGTAGGAGGTGATGTTCTTAACGGTGCCTTCGAGAACCTGACCTTTTTCGAGTTTAGAGATGATTTCGCGTTTCTGCTGTTCGAGTTCAGCTTCGATGAGAGCTTTGTGCGAGATAACGACATTCTTGAATTCTTCGTTGATCTTGACAACTTTGAATTCCATAGTCTTGCCGACGTACATGTCGTAGTCGCGGATGGGTTTCACATCGATCTGAGAACCGGGAAGGAAAGCTTCGATGCCGAAAACGTCGACAATCATGCCGCCTTTTGTACGGCATTTGATGAAACCTTTGATGATTTCGTCGTTTTCGAGGGCAGCGTTGATGCGTTCCCAAGAGCGGGAAGCGCGAGCTTTCTTGTGAGAAAGGATGAGCTGGCCTTTTTTGTCTTCCTGGTTTTCGATGAATACCTCAACAGTGTCGCCGACCTTGATGTCGGGGTTGTATCGGAATTCGCTCATGGGGATGATTCCATCGCTCTTATAACCGATGTTAACCACAGCTTCGCGCTTGTTGAGAGCGATGATGGTACCTTCGATTACTTCCTGATCCTTAACGGTGTTAAGCGATTCGTCATAAGTGCGGGTGAGTTCTTCGCGGCTTTTCTCACCTGCGGTTTCGCCGTTTTCATAGGCATCCCAGTCGAAATCTTCGATAGGGCTTTTGGTTAATTCTGCCATTAAAAAAGTTAATAAATATGGTTAATTATAAGCGCGACCTTTGTGGTCAACGCACAGCATTCCCAAAGATGGGTTTAACTGCGGTGCAAAGGTACAAAGTTTCTTCTTGATTTCCAAACACATCCGGAAATTTTTGTATAAAATATAAAAGAAAAAAGAAAATCCCCGCGGAGGGGGATTTTCTTGGCTATGAATGATGTATCAAATGTATTTCTTAACGGCCGCGGGGAGGTCGGCGGGATCGACTACGCGTTCGCGGATGGTGCCGTTACGGTCGATAATGAATGTGGTGGGAAGTACGCCGACATTGTATGATGTCAGAGGCTGGAAATCGTCGGTGGTGGAGTTCCACACGGTGATCCAGGGCAATTTGTCGGCAGTCTGACGCCACCAGGTCTCGTCAGAGTCGAAAGCGATCTGATAAATCTCGAGACCTTTGTCGTGATTCGCTTCGTAAATGTCTCCGAGCACCACGTTATAAGCCGGAGAAGATTCTGCGGAGTAGTTTGTGAAACTCAGAAGAAGTACGCCTCCTTTTGCGGCAGCTTCCTGAAGTGAGCGGGCCACGCCTTCGCGGTCGATGCGGTTGATTTCAAGAACACCTGTTTCAGGAACGGTGATCTGGCGTGATGGCTGAACTCCGGCCGCGAGTGCCCGTCCCTGAAGGAACTGGTGGGAGATGAACTTGCCGCGGATATCGTCGGGACGATCGGTGGTGAAGCGTTGAGCCACGGCGCCAAACATGCGCAGGTCGGCCTTACGGGAAGGGTCGAAAAGTCTGTGCGGGCCGACGGTGCGGTTTAGGAGGTAATAACCGGGCAGAACGGAGGGGTCGGCAAAGGCGCGGGCAAAGAGTTCTTTCTTGAAATTATCATCGGAGATGACATTCAGGGCGCCGTCTTTAGCTGTCTGCACCCGTATCAGACTGTCGAGAGCCGAGATGGTTGAAGCGGAGAGGGTGCCGGTGAGGGAATAATTCATGCCACCGTCAGAAAGAACGTGTATGGCGTCGATTGAATCTACGGGGAAGTAGATGTAATTACCCTCGAAGGCGAGACGCATCACATCGGGATATGGTGCGGGCGCGGAAGCCTGATATTTGAACGATCCGTCGTGAATATGTACAGTGTCGACGGTGTACCAGCGACCGTTGTTGCCGGCCTCGACAAGCATAAGGGCAGAGTCGGGGAGATTGACAGTACCTTCGATACTCCAGCCCCTGGGCGATTCGGAACAGGAAGCGAACGCGGAGGCCAGAGACGCGGCTGCGATTATCTTCAGGAAAGTATTCATGCCTGTTCGGATTTGATGAATGCGGAGATGGATTGGGCTATCTCAGTCATGCGTTCGGCAGGAAGAGAGAGCTTGGGGCGGTGGAAGTTCATGTCGGCCTCGGTTTCCATAGGAACAAGATGGATGTGGGCGTGCGGCACTTCAAGGCCGATCACGGCCATTCCTATCTTGCGGCAACGTATGGCTTTCTTCATGGCGACGGCAACTTTTTTGGCGAAAAGGTGCAGGGCTGCGAGTTCATCGTTGTCGAGATCGAAGATATAATCCACCTCGCGCTTTGGAATCACAAGGACGTGTCCGGGTGCCACAGGATTGATGTCGAGGAAGGCGAAGTGTTTGTCGTCTTCGGCAACTTTATAGGAAGGAATCTCGCCTGAGGCGATCATAGAGAAAACGGTGGGCATGGCAGATATCAGAAAGAGATTTCGACAATTTCAAATTTCATGAGTCCGGACGGTACGCGAATTTCAACGATATCGCCAACCTTGTGACCGATGAGCCCCTGGGCGATAGGAGTGGAAGATGCGATCTTTTTCTCTTTCAGGTTTGCCTCGGAATCGGCCACGATGGTGTACTCCATCTCCATTCCGTTAGTGAGATTCTTGATCTTCACGCGGTTTAGTATCTGAACTTCATCGCAATTGAGACGGGTTTCGTCAAGGATGCGAGCATTGGCAACGAGGTCCTTGAGCTGTGCGATCTTCATTTCGAGCATACCTTGAGCCTCTTTAGCGGCATCGTATTCGGCATTCTCCGAGAGGTCGCCTTTGTCGCGGGCTTCGGCAATAGCACGGGATATTTCAGGACGCTTAACACTTTCGAGATAAGCGATTTCTTCCATTTTCTTTTTGTAACCCTCCTGGGTCATGTAAGTAATAGCCATAGTGTCGTTATAGTCAGGCGCGGGCCTGAATGTTTTAGGTGTTACGAATAAAGGTAATTGGGCTGGTAACAAAAAAATGAGGAAACTCTGCTAATGCCGAGTTCCTGCACTGATGTTATCACGGGTGCAAAGTTAACCCAAAAAGTGAAATAAACCGAATTTGGGAGCTTTAAAATTAGTTAAATATTGCCGACGCGTTTTCGGCCGGTACATCCGGGGGCGACTGAGGAATCCACTTGCCGGAGAACATCCGCCAAAGAAAAATAGCACCGCGGAAGGACAATTCGACAGCCATGGCTATCCACACGCCGGGCAGACCCATCGATCCGGCGAGAATAGCCGCAAGGGGGATGCGTACGGCCCATATTGATCCGAAGTTCATTATTGCCGGCAGGGTGGTATCGCCGACGCCGATGAAGGCGCCGTAGGCCACGATTGATGCGGCGTAGAGCGGTTCGGCGAACGCTTCAATGCGGAGGACTTTCGCTCCAAGTTCGGCAATTGCACTGACATCGGTCATGATGTCCATCATCACCGGAGCCGCGAAATAAAGTATAACACCCATGACAGTCATGACAACGATACCGAGTCCTACTGTGAGGTGACAGAAGCGTTTGATTAGATCGCGACGGCCTGCTCCGAGGCTCTGCCCTACAAGGGTAGTGGCGGCGTCGCCGATGCCGAAGCCCGGCATGTAGCAGAGGCTTTCTGCTGTGACAGCGAATGCGTTGGCTGCGATGGCGACTACTCCGAGGGGGGCGACAATCACGGTTATTGTGACTTGTGCGCAGCAGAAAATGGCGTGTTCGAGCGCCATAGGCATGGAAATCTTCAACGCTTTTCGCAAAACCGGTTTCGTCGGCCGGAAGCTTTCGCGCGGGTGTCCGGCGATGCGCGTGTCGGTTTGTCGGCAAAGCATATACCACATAAGGACAGCGGCCACGATGATTTCGGCACCTACAGTGCCGAGTGCCGCACCGAGCACCCCGAGACCCGCGCCGGGCATCATGATGTCGGCACCCAGAATGTGAATGTCGCGTGTCGGGAAAATCAGGAACCAGTTTAAGATGACATCCAGCAGGCACATGCCGATGTTGAGCACTGTGGGCACCTTCATGTTTCCCGCCGCGCGGAGTACACCCCCGGCGAGATAACTGAGGGTGAGCAAGGGCAGGGCGCTCATCCATACAGCGAAATAGAGTCCGGCCGAGGGACTGATGGCATCATTACCGCCGAGCCAGTAAGGGAGCGGGGCGGATATGGCGAGCCCGACGATCATCATGAAAATACTGACAACGAGGACAGAGGTTATGCCCTGGCGTACGACTCGACGTGCCTCATCCGGTTTCTTCCCGCCGAGGCGATGAGCCACCTGCACAGAAAAACCGGTGGTGACTGCGGAGCATATTCCCCAGAAAAGCCAAAGCGAACTGCTCATGAGACCCACAGACGCTGCGCCATCGGCTCCGATACGTCCCACCATAGATGCGTCGATGTACTGCATGAGAATGCTGGACATCTGGGACAGAATAGCCGGGACGGCAAGCTGTGCCGTAAGCGAGATCTGCCGACCCAGGGTGAGTCGCTCACCGTTCTGGATGGGGCTAAGGTCAGCCATCCTCGCCTTCCTCCATAAGGCGGTCCATGGCCGGGGGTATAATCATCACGTCGGAAGGAGAGAGAGGGCGGATGCCTTTGAAAAGCCGGAATTTCGGGAGGAAAAGCTGAGACCGGCGCAACATGAAGAGTGGTGTGGCAGTGCCGGGTGTATCGGGCCACATCCTGATATATTCCGGGTAGTTGTCGGCAAATCTGGCGGTGAGGAAGGAACTCTGGGCAGTGACCATCTTGTTGAATGTGGAATCGGCCTCTTCCGGATACATTATCATCTCCACATTTCCGTTGATGTCAAGTTGGCGAAGGACGCCGTCGTGCAGGCGCGCCACGATCTGCTTGCCGGCGAGCTGATTGTAATATGTGTCGTAAATCTGCTGTGAGATAAAACCGTATTGTGGCAACCGGGCTTCGTCGATGGTGCTGTCGTTGAAATGCAATTCGATGAGATTGCCGAAAATCTGCTGCTCGGCATTCCATACCACCGGATGGATGTACATGCGCAGAGTTGAGTCGGCCGATGTGGCGCGCATGGAGTCGCAGACACCCTGCATGTCGGAACGATAGAAACGTACACGAGGCCATAGGTCGGCGACATGGGAGGTGTCGACGCGGAATGACTCCGGAATTTCTGGTGTGCCGGTAATTGTGTCGGCAGGTATGGCAGGAATGGTTACGGTGTCGAACAGACGGCGCGCGTCGATCTGTCGGGCATGGAGATATAGGGTATCCCCCTTGCCGTATTCTTTGACAAGGAGCCGACCGGTTGCATAGGCAGAGTCAGTCAGCTGATTGAAGAATCCGTAATCGGCGCTGAGTGATGCTTGGCGCGCAGAGTCGGTCATAATCATGGCACCGAAACATGTGCCGAGACCATCGCGTCGGTTATAATAGATTGTATCGGCAGTCAGGGTACGACCGTTGTCGCTGACCACGACCGAGCGACGGTAGAGGGCGGCGGTGTCTATATCGGTGTCGTATAGACCGTCCGAGGTGAAGATTGTACCACGACGGTTGATGATGCGTCCCGGGGAATTGATCCGGGCGATATGGGTGACTGTGTTGTAGAAGAGTGAATCAGTGAAAATGTCAAGGGTATCCTCACGCTCCAGAGATTTGAGGTGTACGTCGATGTAGAAATTCGCATCCTTGAGTGCGGGCAGATATTCTCCTTCGAGGCTGACGAGACGGTTATGGGAATCGTAGAGTACACCTCCTGTGCTGTATGAGCCGATATCGTATGCTACATCGTAGCGGAACACATCAGTCTCAAGGGTAACGTCGCGATTGATCATCTTGACTTTTTTGCCCGGATCGGCATAGAGGAAAGCGACTTCGCCGGGGGCGTCGTAGTCGAGTTCATCTGCATATATAAATAATGTGTCGCCCTGCTCCATGGAGATATTGCCGAAGGCGAGGAACGATCCTGTCTCGGGATAATAATGTGCGCTGTCGCACAGCATGGTCATTCCGTCTTTGAGAAAGCGGACGTTCCCGCTGACTATCATGAATGAATCGCGATCCTGTTTGTGGAGGAGATCGGCACGGTCAAGAACCACCACGGCGGATCCGGAACGCGCAGGTGCCGAAAAGGTCACGGCAGCCTGTACAGAGGCTACCGCGACAATAGCTGAGACAATGGTCTTGCGCAACATCAGGGTAAAACGGGACGATTATTTCGACTTAATCCATCCGTCGTGCTTGAAATCGCAGCCACGCCATCCGTCCTCGATGCGAACATAGGTGCTTCGGATCTTATCCTCAAGCCATTTGTCGACGATTTTGTTTTTGGCGGATTCTTCGTACATCTGTTTGATGAGCTGGTAGTCGTCAGAAAGGTTGGCTCGATGTGCCGGGATACGGTTGGAGAGGCGGGCAATAGCGACGACTTCGCGGTCAGATGCCCCGTGCATGATGAATGGTGCGGAGATCTCCCCGGGCTCAAGTGTTCCGACAGCTTTAGCCACTTCCTGAGGCAGTTGGGACATCTCGAAACGGGTGGTGCCGTTGGCACTGTTGACCATGACGCCGTTGGAGTTTCTGGTGTCCTTGTCCTGAGAAATGTAACGTGCGGCTTCTTCAAACGTGAATTTCTTGTCGTTGATGTCGGCGCGTACGGAGTCGAGGCGGTGTGTGGCGTCAATAAGGTCCTTCTCGGCCACTTTCGGGCGCAGGAGGATATGACGGGTGTTGATACGGTCGCCACGTTTCTCGATGAGCTGTATGATATGGTAGCCGTATTCTGTCTCGACGATTTTGGAGACTTTCTTTGGATCGTTGAGGTTGAATGCGACGGCTGCATACTCAGGCACGAGCTGTCCGCGGCCCATGAAACCGATCTCGCCGCCACGTATGCCTTCCGGAGCCTCGGAATAGAGGATGGCAAGGGTGGAGAAGTCAGACTCGCCACGATTGACGCGGTCGGCATAGTCGCGCAGACGTGCTTTCACATCGTCAATCTCCTGTTGCGGAATCTTGGGATTAATGCTTACGATCTGCACCTCGACCTGGAGGGGAACGAAGGGAATGGAATCGGCCGGGAGTTCGGCGAAATAGCGGCGTACGTCGCTGGGAGTGACCTTGAGATTCTTTGTGAGCGAGCGGCGCACTTCGTTGATGCGGTATCTGTTTCGCATCTGTGTGGCATACTGTTCGCGGAGGTCGCTGAATGGTTTGTTGAAGTATTGCTCGACTTTTTCGCGGGAGCCGAGGTTGGCGACGAGGAAGTTCATCTGGCCGTCGGCACCCTGCTGCACCATGGCTTCCTGGACCTCAACGGTGTCAAGATCGGCCTGATGCAGGAAAAGGCGTTCGATAGCGATCTGTTCCGGAATCACGCAATAAGGGTCGCCCTGTATGTTGATGCGATCCTGAAGCGCTTCCTGATAAGCCTGCTCGATTTCAGATTTGTAGATGGGTTCGTCACCGATAATCCATGCAACTTCTTCGATTATGTTGTTCTGAGCCGTCATCCAGAGTGCTGAGGCAAGAATACCGGCTGTGATTAGCTGCTTGACATTCATAAAGCTGTGATTGAGGTCTTATGGCGCAAAGGTAGTCAAATAGCGCGAAATATCTGTTATCAAACTTTTTAAAAAAGATTAAAACCGTGTCAATTCGCAAAATCGACGCAGAGACCGATTTGGAAACGACGGGGATTGAGTGGGTAATCAACCACCGAGAAGTAGTTTTTGGAGAACCAACCCTGATTTATGTGCGACATCATGACATAGAAGCGGACCTTGGATAGCTTGAGGTTGGCGTAGACGTTGGCGAAGGGGTAGTTGCCGAGTTTTATCTCGTTCTGGTTGGCGAAGGATGCGAGTGCGGGCTGGTATTTCGGAGCATAATAGCGTGTGTACCAGTCGCAGTCGAGTCCTAACTGTACTTTCAGAGTGGCGATGTTGAATTTGAAATAGAGGTTGGAGTAGACGGCGAGTGCAGGCAGGGGGATGATATTGGCATCGGACGATGTCTGATAGGTGACGGTGTTATCCCAATTGAACCATCCGAGGCGAATATTCTGCTGCAGGCGCAAAGAAAAAATCTGAACCGAACCGCCGTACTGAACCGGGAGGTATACCGGACCGAAATACACATGGTTCTGTACATTGTCGACTTGTATGGAGGCGGTGGTACCTGTGCGCCGGGATGTGACGGCTCCGCCAAGGGAGAGACGGCGCTCTTTGCCGAAATCATTCTGCCAGATGAAATGGTTGGAGAGGTAGTTCCGGAGCAGATAAGAGGGTTTCTCATTGGTGAAACGTGCGAAAGCATTGACTTCCACGGAGTCGAAGCGTAACGGAATACGGGTGTCGATGTTTCCGATGATGCGTACGTCGCCGGCGGCCGCTCCGACTATTCCGAGTTCGCCTGTGGCCGAATATCGGAGTATGGCACCCTGTTGTTTGGTGAGTTGTGCGCCTATGCGCGCGTGGTTTTCAGTGGCTGTGGGGGCGATACTCACACCCTGAGGCCATTCGCTTAGATTTTCGGACGCCTCGGTCTGATAGTCAGTCTGTCTGAAGTGACGGAGTTCATGGGTGAAATATGCGGCAAGCCCGAATTTGGCATATTTGTGAAATCCTTCAAGCAGCGAGACTCCGACGGTGTTCTGAAGTTGCCACCAGGAAGTGTGGTCGACCGTGGCTCCGGGAGTGATATAGGTGTTGTCAAAGAAACCGGCAGCTTCGCCCGGGGCATCGTTGCGGAAGGTGTGAGAGTTGTCCCGAAAATCGAGCGTATAGATGAATGAAGTGACAGGTATATATGTGCTGCTTACAATCGAATCCCCTTCGGTCTCGTGGTGCCAGTAGCCCACTTTGTAACGGTTGTTTATCCAGAGGTGTCGCCCGCGCACGCGCGTGTGCGCGGAGCTGAGCCTGACCGGAATGGTTTTCGGATCCACACTCGTTACGCCACCTTGCACGAGGGCCGGATCGGTGATATACAATGTGTTTGTCAAACCTCCGTTTTCTTTGTTCAGCGAGTTGTACTGGTTGAAAAAGGCCTGCATCTCATAGCGGTCGCCAAGATATGAGCCGCTAAACCCCCAGATGAGGTTTTTATCGGCCTGATTCTGATAACATCCTTTGGAGTAGATGTAATCGAGGTATGCTCCGACCTGAGCCTTGGCGTTTATGTTGCCGGAAAATATGGCGGATAGGCGTTCTTGTGCGTTGTCGCGGCCCCCGGCGGTGTTGTAGCTCAATAGGGTCATGGGTACGCGGGTATTGTAGAACCGCATTTTCGACAGAGACGGAGTCCATGCCTTGAGTGCGTCAGCGAAGAAGAACGTGGAGCGTTCGGGGCGGGTCATCCATATCATGTCGATGCCTTCGGCTCCGTAGTTTCCGGTAGTGGCATAGGCGTCGGTCTGGGCCGAGGGAACGAATCGTTGCGCATAGTTGTCGGGAAGGGTGTCCACGGGCTGATCGGTGCGCAGACCGAGCGGCGAATCGACACTCCAGGCCACGGGAGGAGCCAGCGGGGGCAATTTAGTCTCATGCTCCTGAGCGTGGTTCTGGGCGGATGTCGACACGGCGCAGAGTAATATTAAAGCCGTAATCAGTTTTTTCACTATGCGTGGAGTAGGGCGATTCAATGTCTGAACGGTAATTCTAAATTGTCGGCCAGATATCTCATGAATGAGTTTCTATGAGCCGGATTATGCATGAATTCTTCAATTTTTGGCGCGATTTCTGAAAAGATCATGGCCGAGTCAGCGCAGTCGACAACCTTTTTCAGAATCCATACGCCGAGCTTTTTTTGAGCTTCGTTAAGTTCGACGAATTTGTCGGTGAGAGCGAGTCCGGAAAGTGCGAGCATAAGGGCGTCAATAACCACCGCCGGCCCCGGATTCAGAGTGATGACATCATTCAGGCAGCGCTTGATTACAGTTGTCCTGACTTTTGAACGGCCCCATTTGGTGCGTTGGTATTCTTTCTGTAATCTGGCTTCGAGGCGGCTCAAGAGCCTGTCGACATCGGGATTCAGAAAAAACTCGAAATACTCTTTGGTCTCGGGACGCGCGTCGTAGGCGTCCAGAATAATCTGGCGCAACTGATCGTCCGTCATCAGGGCGAGTTCTTTCTTTAGCGTTGTCCGGGACATTTATAAGAGCCGAAATTCGGGAGTCGAAAGAAAAACCGGCTCCCGAATTTCAAGGTTTTCCTGATTAATTACTTGAAGAGATACTGCGACGAGATTGATTCATGCGAGTGAACGCGATGAATGGTATCGGCGAACAGACGCGCCACCGAAATCACGGTGACCTTGTCGCAAGAACCCTTATATGGAATAGAGTTGGTGAAAATCATCTCGGTGAGCGCGCAATTCTGCACATTGTCTGAAGCAGGATCGGACATGATGGCGTGTGACGCGAGTGCGCGTACGCTCTTGGCGCCTTTGCTCATCATGAGGTCGGCGGCCTTGGTGATGGTACCTGCTGTGTCTACCATGTCATCAACAAGAATCACGTTCTTGCCTTCCACATCTCCGATTACGGTCATTTGTGCAACGACGTTAGCCTTGGCACGCTGCTTGTGGCAGAGCACGAGGGGCACGTTGAGATATTTCGCATACGAGTTGGCACGTTTTGCACCGCCCACGTCGGGTGTGGCGATCACGATGTCCTCAAGTCCGAGACTCTGGATGTACGGAATGAAAACTGAAGATGCGTAGAGGTGATCGACGGGAACATTGAAAAAGCCCTGAATCTGGTCGGCGTGGAGATCCATAGTGATCACACGATCGACACCGGCAGCCATAAGAAGGTCGGCCACAAGCTTTGCGGCGATGGACACACGGGGTTTGTCCTTGCGGTCCTGACGCGCCCAGCCGAAGTAGGGTATTACGGCGATGGTTGTCTTTGCTGATGCGCGTTTTGCGGCGTCAATCATCAGCAGCAGTTCCATTAGGTTGTCGCTATTGGGGAAAGTGGACTGTACCAGATAAACTTCACAGCCGCGCACTGATTCCTCGAAAGATACCTCGAATTCACCGTCGGCGAAGTGCTGGATGTTCATTTTACCGAGTTGTACACCGAGGTTATCGCAAATTTCCTGAGCCATGTACTGCGACTTGGTTCCGGAGAACACTTTGAATGGGGGGAGCGAATGATCCATGCTTTATTATGATGTGTATGATGGTTTTCTTTGTTGATTATGACATTTACATCGGTTTGACGCTATCCTTATTGAATTTCCACATCACGGCTCCGTGCGGGGGAATGTGAGTGGTGAATGGCGTGATGTCCGAAAGTGTCTTGAGCGAAGTTTGTCCGCTGAGAAGATCCACGGCTTCGGCGTGTCCGCGCGGCATTCCGAGATACTCGAACGCGTGGTCAGGAATGTTGACGGCCACATGAGCTTCAGTGTCGCTGAAATTCACGAGTATGACGATGTATTCGTCCTCATGTGAGCGGATGAACGCAAAATGGCGATGAGGATTGAAGGAGGGGTTGTCGTAGTTGACATACATCAGGTCGAACATCTTTCCTTCGGAAATAGCTTTCTCGGAGTTGCAAAGACCGAGGATGCGGCCGTACATTGCGCGCAGGCGCATATTATCTTCATTTATAGGTCCGTCACATTTGCCACGATTCAGCCAAAGCCGCAGAGTGGGGATTGACCAGTAATCGAAGATGGTGGTGCGGCCGTCTTTGCCGCTGTAGCCCTCGGCATCGGCCGCCGGTTCGCCCAGTTCCTGTCCGGCATAAATCATGAACGGTCCGGTGCCGAGCATTGCACTCACGACGAGTGACGGTACCACGCGCCAGGGATCCGTCGCATATTGTTCGGAAGCGAATCGCTGCTCATCGTGATTCTCCAGAAAATTGAGCATGTGATCGCCGATGCCGTCCACTGTCTGCCAACATGATGTCAGGGTTGCAGCCGAGTGGTTGGAGGTTTCGATCGCACGGAGGGTGTCATATAGATTTACTTTGTCGTAGAGATAATCGAAACCGGCGGTGTAGATGTATTGCCGATAAATTCCCACATCATACAATTCGGCTATAAATATGATGTCAGGATTTATTTCCTTTACCTGCGGTATCGCCCATCGCCAGAAATCGACAGGGACCATGTGAGCCATATCGCATCTGAAGCCGTCGACACCTTTTGCTGCCCAGAAACGCAGTATGTGGAGCATTTTGAGCCATGTGGAAGGCACGGGATCATAATGACGTGAGCCGTCGCCGTAATCGTAGCCGTAGTTAAGTTTTACAGTGTCATACCAGTTGTATTTGCCCGGGAATGCCGTGAAGCAATCATCGCCGGAGGCCCTGGCGGGAAATTCAATATAAGCGTCTGCGCCCGAGCCGAGATCAACTTCGTTCGGAGAGAACTGCTGGCGTGTGATATAATAGAAATTATTCGCCGGAGAGAAGAACATTTCCTTATTGTCGCCTTGTCCCAGATCCTCCACTCCGGAGGGCGCGGCGTCGCTGTGATATTCGCGACCTACGTGGTTCGGAACGAAATCAATAATAACTTTCAGACCGGCACGGTGTGTGCGGGCTACAAGTTTTTCGAATTCCTCCATTCGATGGGGGACATCAACGGCGAGTTCGGGAGCGATGTCGTAATAGTCTGTTATGGCGTACGGGCTGCCTGCCTTGCCCTTCACGATATGAGTGTTATGTCGGGGTATGCCATAGCGTGTAAAGTCGGATGCTGTGGCATGTTCAAGCACGCCGGTATACCAGACATGAGTGGCTCCGAGTTCGCGGATATTCTTAAGAATCGTGGGTGAGATGGAATTTAGTTTGCCGGAGCCGTTAGTTTCCAAAGAGCCGTCAACCTCGGGAGCCGGATTGTAGTTGGCGAAGAGGCGTGGCAGCATCTGGTATATTATAGGTTTAACCTTTTTCTCAGTTTTCATTATTGTGAGAACTATTAGGTGTGTTTCGCTTCCATAGTCCGGCATCGCGCAGAACCTTCCGAGTGTTGAGATATCCGGAGAGGTAGACATTTTCTATCGATCTGAGGTCGAAAGGCTTGTATGAGGAAATTTCGGATGTCTGAATGTTAAGGTCGCACAAAGCCATATCCTCAGCCTGATTGGCCTTGGCCATGAGATGATAGCTGCGCATGGCTATAGAGAGTAGGGTATCGTCCTTCTCCTTACGGTTCAGAGGGCTTACGTTTATTCCGATCAGGAAATCGCATTTGTCGCGCAGAATCCATGCAGGATGATTGCGCAATACTCCTCCATCTACATATTGTTCGCCGTCAATTACAATGGGCTGGAAAACGATCGGAATGCAGCACGATGCCATGACTCTGGGAGCGAGATCGCCGGAGTTGAACACCACTGTACAACCACGGTCGAAATTGGTTGTACCGACATAAACAGGAATCGGAAGCTCCTCAAGACGACGGTAGCGACCGGCGTGGTGCTGGACAAAACGTCCGAATGGCGACATGTCGAAAAGTCCGGTGCTCTTGGGATGGATTTTTACAAAATCTCTGAAAGAGTGTTCCGAGAAAATTTTGGTGAACCTTTCCGGTGGCATCCCGGCCGAATAGAGAACGGCGACCACGCTGCCGGCACTTACACCGGCCAAAACATCCGGACGCAGGCCGGCTTCTTCGATGGCGGCCAGAGCACCGGCATGGGCGAAACCGCGGGCGCCTCCGCCGGAGAGCGCGACACCGATGCGTACACCGGGGTCTCCGGGCAGGGCTTTGACGGCCGATATTTTGTTCTCAGAATCCATAACAGCGCGATTATGTGTGCAAAGGTAGCAATTACGCGGCGAATGACCAAGCGTTTCGTGTGTATTTTATGTGGCGGAGTAACTTTTTCTATTTAAGTGTTGCCGTTACAACTTTATTTTGTACCTTTGCACGATAATACGGGCGTTCGTTTCATGTCGCGCCTTGTTTAACCGTCATTATTCTATTCTACGTTCATACGCTATGAAAGAACTCGCCAAGGTATATTCACCTGCTGAGGTTGAAGATAAATGGTATCAATACTGGATGGGACACAAACTGTTCCGGTCCGAACCCGACGCCCGAGAGGCATACACCATAGTAATTCCGCCGCCAAACGTCACCGGTGTGTTGCATATGGGACATATGCTGAACAACACAATTCAGGATATTCTGGTGCGTCGCGCCCGTATGATGGGCAAGAACGCGCTGTGGGTACCCGGAACCGATCATGCCTCCATCTCCACCGAAACCAAGGTGATAGCGAAACTGGCCGCAGAAGGTATCAAGAAAACTGATCTCACCCGTGAACAGTTTCTCGAACATGCCTGGGAGTGGACACGCAAGCATGGCGGCATCATTCTCACGCAGCTTCGTAAGCTCGGCGCATCGTGCGACTGGGACCGTACGGCATTCACAATGGATGAAAGCCGAAACAAGGCTGTAACCAAAGTGTTCTGCGATTTATATGACAAGGGATTGATTTACCGTGGGTTGCGTATGGTGAACTGGGATCCGGCCAACCGTACCGCAATCAGCGATGACGAAGTATTCTTCGTAGAAGAGCAATCCAAACTATATTATCTCCGCTACTATCTTGCCGATGATGATTTCAGCGGCGAGACCGGTTCTGACGAGGAAGTGGTGCACCGGGATGCCGATGGTCGCCGCTATGCTGTGGTAGCCACCACCCGCCCCGAGACCATAATGGGAGATACGGCCATGTGTATCAATCCAAAAGATCCCAAAAACACCTGGCTTAAAGGTAAGAAAGTCATTGTTCCCCTTGTCAACCGTGTGATTCCCGTAATCGAGGACCGGTATGTCGAAACCGACTTCGGCACCGGCTGTCTCAAAGTCACACCTGCGCATGACAAGAATGACTATATGCTCGGCAAGACTCATAATCTCGAGACAATCGACATCTTCAATGAAGACGGAACTGTGGCCGAAATTGCAGGAATGTATGTCGGCATGGATCGTTTCGACTGCCGCAAGGCGATATCCAAAGATCTGACCGACGCCGGCCTGATGGAGAAGGTCGAGGACTATACGAACAAGGTCGGAACATCCGAACGTACCAAAGTCGCTATCGAACCGCGTCTGTCATTGCAGTGGTTCGTGAGCATGAAACATTTCGCCGATATATCGCTTTCGCCCGTAATGGATGATATAATCCGTTTCGTGCCGGAAAAATATAAGACAACATACAGGGTCTGGCTTGAAAACATTCAGGACTGGTGTATCTCTCGTCAACTCTGGTGGGGACATCGTATACCGGCATACTATTATACGGATCCCACGGAAGGTGAGGAAAAAATCGTGGTCGCTCCATCGCGTGAGGAAGCTCTTGCGAAAGTGCACGCTATGCCCGGGTGCGGGAACCTTGCGGATTGTGACCTCCGTCAGGATGAGGATGCGCTTGACACATGGTTCTCTTCATGGCTGTGGCCTATAACACTGTTCGACGGCATCAACAATCCCGGCAATGAAGAGATCAACTATTATTATCCCACCGCCACGCTCGTCACGGGTCCGGATATTATCTTCTTCTGGGTGGCCCGCATGATTATGGCCGGCTACGAATATGTCGGGGAAGAGCCTTTTAAGAACGTATATTTCACCGGCATCGTACGCGACAAGCTTGGCCGGAAGATGTCAAAATCGCTCGGCAATTCGCCCGATCCTATCGACCTCATAAACACATACGGCGCCGATGGCGTGCGCATGGGTATGATGCTCGCCGCTCCGGCAGGCAATGACATCATGTTCGACGAATCGCTCTGTACTCAAGGTCGAAACTTCTGCAACAAGATATGGAATGCGTTCCGTCTTATTCAGGGTTGGGAGGCGGATATAGACTCCGAGATGCCGGCTGTGAATCGTCTGGCGGTAGAATGGTTCCGTGCGCGCCTCGACGCCACAATCATCGAAATCAACGATCTGTTTGACAAATTCCGTATCAGCGAGGCCCTCATGGCCGTTTACCGTCTTTTCTGGGATGAATTCTCGTCATGGTATCTCGAAATGGTCAAGCCCGCTTACGGTGAAAAGACAGATCGCAAGACACTTGAAGCTACCAACGAATTCTTCGATGCCCTGCTGCGACTTCTTCATCCTTTCATGCCCTTCATTACGGAAGAGCTGTGGCAGCATCTCGCTCCCCGAGCAGAGGGTCAGTCGATAATGTATGCTTCAATGCCTCGCGCAGGCCATCCCGACACCGTGATACTGGACAATGTGGAAGTGGCGAAGGAAGTGGTTTCGGGTGTTCGAGCCGTGCGTGCCAAGAAAAACATGTCGCCCCGCACCGAGCTTCAGCTCAATGTACTTGGCCGATTCGATGATTCGGTTGTTGACCTTGTCAAGAAACTCGGGAATGTCAATGAGGTGAACTTCGACGCTGTCAAGGATCCCGCCGGAGCTTCGTTCATGGTAGGAACTCTTGAACTCAACATTCCGCTTGCATCTAACATAGATGTAGAGGCGGAAGTGGCCCGTCTTACCAAAGAAATCGAATATCTCGAAGGATTCAAGGCTTCGATCGACAAGAAACTTTCGAACGAGCGTTTCGTCAACAACGCTCCGGCAGCCGTAGTAGAAGGTGAACGCAAGAAACTCGCCGACACCTTGCTCAAACTTGAGGCCAACCGCGCCTCGCTCAATGCGCTCAAAAATTAATTTATGATAAAACCTCTTGACGCCGATAAGGAGATAGCTCGGCTCGGGCAACTGATAGACCAGTCCGAAAACATCGTTGTGGTGACACATATGTCGCCGGACGGCGATGCGATAGGGTCGTCTACAGCCTTCCGCGGCGTTATGGAGACTCTGGGCAAAGATGTCCGGATAGTTATTCCGGACATGATGCTCGAGAGTCTGCGAAAAGTTCCCGGCTCAAAGGAAGTAATAGATGCCAAGCGGTATCCCGACTTCGCCCGCAAACTCATCGCGGATGCCGATCTCATCGTCTGTCTTGACTTCAATACACCCGAACGTGTGGCTCAGTTGGGAAAACATATTCTCGAAGCTCAGGCTCCAAAAGTGCTGATCGACCATCATCTGCATCCTGCAGACTTTGCCGAAGTAACAATATCGCGGCCTGAGATGTCATCGACCTGTTATCTGCTCTTCAAGGTATTGTGCGCGCTCGGGCTGTTCCCGAATCTCGACAGAGATACGGCGACAGATATACTTACCGGCATGATGACCGATACAGGTAATTTCTCTTATAACGCGTCGGATCCGGAAATCTACGTCGTAGTATCCGAATTGATGAAGCTTGGCGCGGACAAAGAGGGTATATACCGACATCAGTTCAACACCGATTCTCTTGATGCCATCCGTCTGAACTCGTTTGCCCTGCTCGAACGTATGAAAGTATGGCCTGAGTACGGTGCCGCCTTGATCCGACTCACCCGTGAGGAGCTGAACAGATTTCACTATACCAAGGGCGACACCGAGGGGCTTGTGAACCGGCCTCTCGCAATTCCCGGCATAGTGTATTCAATGTTCATGCGAGAGGAGGATGATTATGTTAAGGTCTCGATGCGATCATTAGGCGAAGTGCCGGTGAACCGCATGTGCGCCGACCATTTCGGCGGAGGCGGCCATCTCAACGCTGCCGGCGGTGAATACCGTGGCACTCTTGACAGCGCTGTCGAACTGTTCAAATCTCTTCTGAAGCCAAATCTGAAAAAATATTCCAAAGAAATTCACGACGCCAAGAAACTCTGATAAACCAATGCGCCTAACCGATATTCTCTCCGTCACCGCTTTAGCAATAGCCGCAGCAGCCGTCACAGGATGCAGCGACAGCAAGACTTACGCCGAATTGCTCAATGATGAAAACGCATATACCAATGCGTTCCTTGCAGATCATCGTGTAGTGAACTATGTTCCCGAAAACAATGAGTTTGAAACCGGGCCTGACGCTCCATATTACCGCCTTGACGAAGACGGGCAAATGTACATGCAGGTCATTGATGCCGGAACGCCTGACAACATGGTCAAGGCCGACGAACTTATATATTTCCGGTACACGCGTTATCCACTCTCGACGTATTCCAACGGTGAATTCACATACAGCGACGGCAATGATGACGCGCTGGGGGGCAATTACTCTTTCCGCTACGGCAATTACGAGACCAATTCATCGTATTCGGCCGGGCCGGGCGTGCAGGCTCCTCTGGAGTATCTGCCGGTGGACTGTCAGGTCAACCTGGTAATAAAAAGTCAGTACGGAAAGCCCGGCGAAATAGCGAATGTTCAGCCGTATCTCTACTCATTGAGATATTTCCGCCCCAAGATATGACGATGCGGCCGAACACTTGAATCAGACCTTGAATCCCACCTATATACACATTCGATAATAACCTTAAAACACAAACATACCGGACCCTATGTCTTTAATCAAATCAATCTCAGGCATCCGCGGCACCATCGGCGGACGTCCCGGCGAGGGACTTTCCCCAATCGATGTGGTGAAATTTACTGCCGCCTACGCGAAATTTATAAAACAAACTACAACCAAAACCTCACGCATCATCGTGGTGGGACGTGACGCACGTCTTTCCGGCCACATGGTCTCCGACCTCGTGTGCGGTACACTCACCGGCATGGGCTTCGATGTGGTGAATATCGGCATGGCCTCCACCCCCACGACAGAAATCGCTGTGGTGAAGGAAGGCGCATGCGGTGGTCTGATCATCACAGCGTCACATAACCCTCTGGAGTGGAACGCTCTCAAACTGCTGAACGAACGAGGCGAGTTCCTCACTGATGTGGAGGGTAAGCAGGTGCTCGCATTCGCGGAATCCTGCGACATCGAATTCGCTGATGTCAACAATCTCGGACATGTTTATTTCAATGACACATATAACAGACGTCATATAGATGATGTTCTGGCTCTCGATTTCGTTGACCGTTACGCAATCGCGGCTGCCAATTTCACTGTGGCAATCGACGCGGTAAACTCTGTGGGCGGCGTTGTCATCCCGCAGCTGCTGCGTGCGTTAGGTGTACGTAATATCCGCACGCTCAACTGTGACCCGACAGGTAACTTCGCGCACACCCCCGAGCCTATTCCCGAAAATCTCCGGGATATTGCCGCTCTGGTGAAAGCTTCGAATGCCGATGTCGGTTTCGTAGTGGATCCCGACGTGGATCGTCTGGCGATCATTCAGGACGGTGGCGAGATGTTCGGCGAGGAATACACTCTTGTCTCTATAGCTGATTATGTCCTCGCGCATAAACCCGGTCCGACGGTTTCAAACCTCAGTTCGTCGCGTGCGCTGCGTGAGATTACCGAAGCTCACGGATGTCTGTATTCGGCATCGGCCGTAGGCGAAGTGAACGTCACCACGGAAATGCGCCGTACGGGTGCTGTAATCGGTGGTGAAGGCAACGGCGGCGTTATCTATCCAGCGCTTCACTATGGCCGCGACGCACTGGTAGGCGTGGCCCTCTTCCTCACAATCATGGCCAAGACCGGACTGAAACCTTCCGAAATCCGCGCTAAACTGCCCAACTATGACATTTACAAGACGAAGGTCAAACTGAGTCCCTCGCTTGATGTAGACGCACTGTTCGAGAAAATCAAAACGAAATATGCGGGTGAGAAGATCACCACTATCGACGGTGTCAAAATTGATTTCGCCGACTCATGGGTACATCTTCGCAAGAGTAACACCGAACCTATCGTCCGCGTGATCGCCGAGGCCCACACGGCCGAAGAAGCCAAAGAACTCGCTGAATCAGTAAAATCAGTGATTCTGGCAATGGTCTGATTTACTACTGACATTACATAAAACGGACGGAAGCCGAGTAAAGCTTCCGTCCGTTTATATATGATATCAGTTGTTCTCGATTTCTTCGAGTTCCATGCCGGCGAGTTCCCAAACGCTCATGGCGTTCTCGAGGTTGCGGGTAGCGGCTGCATGTTCGTTGTAGATGTCGCCTCCCTCACCGGCAGCTATGCGTGATTCGATATCCTTGAGGTTCTGTTCAAGACGACCTATCTCTGCTTCGGCTTCCTCTACGCGTTTACGTGCCTTACGCACCATCTTATCATGTTCGCGCTGCTCGGCATACGATCTCTTTCTTGTGGATTCCGGGGTGGGAGGAGTATCGGATACCTTACCTTTCGGTTCCGCTTTGGGTGTGGCAGGGGTTTGCGTGGGCGACTTGCTGAGTTCGAGTTCCTGTAATGAATTGAGCCGTTTTTTCTCAAGGAAATCATAAATTCCGCCGAGACATTCACGCACCTGCCCTCCTCCGAACTCATAAACTTTCTCGACCAGGCCGTCGAGAAATTCACGGTCGTGGCTGACAACTATAACGGTGCCGTCGAAGTCCTTGATGGCCTGCTTGAGCACGTCCTTGGTAGCCATGTCTAGGTGGTTGGTCGGTTCGTCGAGAATCAGGAGATTGACAGGCTGTAAAAGCAGACGTATCATGGCAAGGCGTGTGCGCTCCCCGCCTGAAAGTACCTTGACCTTTTTGTCAGAAGCTTCGCCGCCGAACATGAATGCACCGAGTATGTCTCTGATTTTCGTGCGGATGTCTCCTACAGCCACGCGGTCGATGGTGTCGAACACTGTTAGCTCTCCGTCGAGCAGAGAAGCCTGATTCTGGGCGAAATAGCCAATGCTTACGTTATGTCCTATCTTGAGATTGCCGGTGAAAGGAATCTCGCCCATGATACATTTGACAAGAGTTGATTTTCCTTCGCCGTTTTTTCCAACGAACGCCACTTTCTCGC
The DNA here is from genome assembly GCA_947175575.1 of uncultured Bacteroidales bacterium. Classification (GTDB taxonomy): domain Bacteria; phylum Bacteroidota; class Bacteroidia; order Bacteroidales; family Muribaculaceae; genus CAG-873. Next base: position 46,898 of record CAMWNG010000009.1, read on the forward strand.
CGCGACGGATGGTAAATGTGGCGTGATCGAACACCTGATGCGCGCCGTATGCCTTGCCGACTTCCTCAGCGATGACGGGGAAGTCGCCGGATCGCGGAGCCGGCGGAAAACGCAGGTTCAGGTGTGAGGTGTCGACTTCATCCACTTCGATACGATCTATTTTCGCAAGCTGTTTCATGCGGCTCTGCACCTGAACGGCCTTAGTGGCCTTGTATCGGAAACGCTCGATGAACGCCTCGGTGTCGGCAATCTGTTTCTGCTGATTGTTGTAAGCGCGCATCTGTTGTTCGATGCGTTCACGTCGGAGCTCTACGAATTTTGAATAATTTACGGCATAATCGTAGATTTTTCCGAGTGATATTTCGATGGTCCGGTTTGTCACATTGTCAATGAAGGCACGGTCGTGACTTACGAGCACCACGGCTTTTGCTTTCTGAATCAGGAAGTTCTCAAGCCATTGAATCGATTCGATGTCGAGGTGGTTGGTGGGTTCGTCGAGCAGCAGCACATCGGGGCGCGTGAGCAGCAGCTTGGCCAGTTCGATACGCATGCGCCACCCTCCTGAAAACTCGGATGTGAGACGGTTAAAATCATCGCGGACAAAGCCGAGACCCAGAAGAGTCTTTTCAATTTCCGCCTCGCAGTTTTCCGAAGCCTGAAAGGCGATTTTATCTGTCAGAACCGTGACCTTGTCAATCAAGGCATGATATTCCGGAGACTCGTAGTCGGTGCGTGATGAGAGTTCGGCGCTAAGACGTTCGAGATTCGCGTTCATTTCGGCTACATGTGAGAAAGCCTTGCGAACCTCTTCTATGACAGTGCTGTCGTCGCTCGTCGTCATGTGTTGCGGCAGATATCCGACAGTGACGTCCGCCGGCACGGAAACGCTTCCCGAGGTAGGGTGCTGTAGGCCCGCGATAATTTTCAGCATCGTGGATTTCCCGGCACCGTTTTTACCAACCAACGCAATTTTGTCCTTGTCGTTTATTACGTAATTTATATTGTCGAACAGCGACTTGGCGCTGAATTCCACTGACAGATTGTTAATCGAAATCATACCGTATTAATGAGGATTACAAAGGTACGAAATCTCTCCGACATGGCAAACAAGCTTTTTGTAATCACAGAAATTATGAGTAACTTTGCCACGTCACACCATAATTCAAACCCTATGGAAAAGGATGTCACGGCTGCCGATCTGGAAGCCACGCTGAATGAGATGCAGAATGACGCGCAACGCGATGTGTTGATGCGTTTTTTCAAGACCGCGCCGGGTGAATACGGCGAAGGCGATATGTTTCTTGGACTGAAAGTGCCACAGACGCGGGCTGTGGTCAAGGCGGCGCGTGGCCGGGTACCACTCGGCGAGATTGAGAAATTGCTTTATTCGCCATGGCATGAGGCGCGACTGTGCGGTTTTCTTCTGCTTGTGGAAGAAATGAAGTCGAGCATGCCCGCAAGAAAAGGTGATAGTTCACAGCGGAGAGCCGCACGTAAGGAAATATACGATTTTTACGTCCGGCATGCCCGGCAAGCCAATAACTGGGATCTTGTTGACCTTTCGTGTCCATATATTGTCGGGCCGTACCTTAGGAATCTCCCTGAGCCGGATTACAGGGTGCTTTATGCCCTGGCAGACAGTGACAATCTTTGGGAACAACGTATAGCCATAGTGTCAACCATTGACCTTATCCGATGCGGGATTTATGAACCGACACTGATCCTTGTTGATAAGCTTATCGCCCATCCTCACGACCTGATTCACAAAGCAATGGGGTGGATGCTGCGTGAGTTAGGTAAGAAAGATTTGGATACCATGCTGGATTATCTTGAAAGACGCTACGACCGCTTGCCGAGAACTACGCTGCGATATGCCATAGAGCGTCTTCCTGAATCTCAGCGCCAATTCTGGCTCAAAAGAAAACGATAAAATCGAAGGTTGCCGCAGAAAAGAGTGAATCGGTTGTAAATTATTGATTTACAGCCGATTCGCTCTTTGTCGGGGTGACAGGATTCGAACCTGCGACCACCTGGTCCCAAACCAGGTGCGCT
>CAMWNG010000010.1 GCA_947175575.1 uncultured Bacteroidales bacterium
ATTATCAAGTTATTATGCTGATAGTAACGGTTGGTTTTTCAGAAGTAATGACGATCTGAGAGTGCAAACTAAATTGAGCGAGAATTTGGTAAGGGCAACCCTAAGTACATTATATAAAATAGGAGTAGTTGAGATTAGGACAGTCGGAAAGGGAAAAAGCAAAACACCAAATCAATTCAAATTAAATCTCGATAAATTCTTGGAGTGGGAAGATTATAACATTAATACCTGAAGTAAGGAATATTTTCTGAAATAATCTACAGAAAAAGCGATTGACAAGTTTATGTCTTTACTTGTCAATCGCTTGTGCTTTAGATATTTAAGGCGATAATTGCGCCTAATTTCTGATTAATATTCGTCTTCGTTGAAGAGGAAGTCTTCTTTGGAGGGGTAGTCGGGCCAGATGTCTTCGATTGATTCGTAGGTGTCGCCTTCGTCTTCGATTTCCTGAAGGTTTTCGATCACTTCGAGTGGTGCGCCGGAGCGCATGGCGTAGTCTATGAGTTCATCCTTGGTTGCAGGCCAGGGAGCGTCTTCGAGTTTTGATGCAAGTTCAAGTGTCCAATACATGGCTATGAATTTTTGTGGTTACTTTTTTTGGGTTGGCAAAGTTAGTTATTTTTTCTTATCTAACAATTATTTTGCCAAACTTTCTCTGCATCGGGTGCATTTTGAGCGTTCACGGCGCGAGCGAGCACGAACAGATAGTCGCTGATACGGTTCACGAGACTTATGACCACCGGAGGGAGCGGAGTTTCGAGGGTGTCCTGAAGCGCGATGATGCGACGTTCGGCGCGACGGGCCACTGTGCGGGCTATGTGGGCGCGGGCTGCCAGCGGAGTGCCACCCGGCAGAATAAACTGTCTCAGTGGGGCGAGACGGCTCTGAAGTGTGTCGATATCGGCTTCGAGGGCTGTGACGGCTGTCTCCGACAAAGGCGCAGGTTGCCATGCCGACGAGGGCTCTGTGGACAGGATGGTACCGACATGAAACAATTGATCCTGAAGGCGCAGCAAGGTCGCCGGAGCCTCGGGAGGGAGTTCAGCCGGATATGCCGCCACAAGGCCGAGCCAACTGTTGAGTTCGTCAAGTGTTCCGTACGCTTCGAGGCGCGGATGAGTCTTGGCGACACGTGTGCCGCCTACGAGGGTGGTGGAGCCTTTGTCGCCTGTTCGTGTATAAACTTTAGCCATAAAGCAGAGTGGTAACTATAGTAGGTGTGAATAAAGCCTCCGCCTTTCCGTATGGATTATGGCGGAGGCTTTTTATGTCAGACGGAATTGATCAGAAGAGACTCCATGCCACGGTGAGGCCGGCCATCACGATGGCCACCATCGACATGAGTTTGATGAGGATGTTGAGCGAAGGACCGGATGTGTCCTTGAACGGATCGCCCACGGTGTCGCCTACCACCGTAGCCTTATGCACCTCGGAGCCCTTGCCGCCGAAGTTACCTTCCTCTACATATTTCTTTGCGTTATCCCATGCACCGCCGGCGTTGGCCATGAAGATGGCGAGAACGAAGCCGGCCGAAAGACCGCCGACCAGCAGACCGATGACGCCGGGCACGCCGAAGATAAGACCTGTGGCAATCGGGGCGATGATAGCCAGAACGGAGGGGAAGACCATCTCGCGCTGAGCGCCCTTGGTGGATATCTGCACACAACGCGCATAATCCGGTTCTGCCTTGCCTTCGAGGATACCCTTGATTTCGCGGAACTGGCGGCGCACTTCGTCAACCATGTGGGCGGCTGCGCGGCCTACGGCATTCATCGTAAGGCCACAGAACAGGAAGGCCATCATGGCGCCGATGAACATGCCTGACAGCACCTTCGGACTCATGAGGTTCACATCATAATATGCCATGAAGTCGGTAAACGAAGCCTCGTGGATGTGCACCACACGGTCGCCCAGAGTGATGGTAGTCTGACCGAGACGTTCGAGGCCGATACGGATTTCTTCGATATATGAGGCAAGCAGTGCCAGACCAGTGAGGGCGGCGGAGCCGATAGCGAAGCCCTTGCCTGTGGCGGCGGTGGTGTTGCCCAGTGAGTCGAGGGCGTCGGTGCGGCGACGTACTTCCGCGCCCAGACCGCTCATTTCGGCATTACCGCCGGCATTGTCGGCGATAGGACCGTATGCGTCAGTAGCAAGAGTGATACCAAGAGTCGACAGCATGCCTACAGCGGCGATACCGATGCCGTAGAGACCCATGGCCACATTGGAGAAATCAAATCCTGAAGCCAGCCAGTAACTCAGGATAATACCCACAACTACGGCTATGACAGGGATGGCTGTGGAAACCATTCCGAGACCTACGCCCGAGATGATTACGGTGGCAGGGCCGGTGGTGCCGCTCTCAGCCAGACGCTTGGTCGGAGTATAGCTCTGTGAGGTGTAATATTCAGTGCTTCGTCCGATGATTATACCCACGAGCAGACCGATAACCACAGCACACGAAATCAGCGCCCAGTTTTCAAGGCCGAGAAGCCAGAGAATCAGGAATGTCGCGCCTACGATTAACGCCGAACTCAGATTGGTGCCGAGGGCGAGCGAACCGAGAAGATTCTTCATTGTGGCATTTTCTTTGGTACGCACCGAGAAAATACCGATAATTGAAAGAATAATACCGACAGCGGCTATGAGCATCGGGGCCACGACAGCGCGATACTGCATGTCCACATCGCCCTTGAGCAGATAAGCGGCCGCACCCAGAGCCGAGGTGGCCAGAATCGAACCGCAGTATGACTCATAGAGGTCGGCGCCCATGCCGGCCACATCGCCCACATTGTCGCCCACATTGTCGGCGATTGTAGCCGGATTGCGGGGATCATCTTCAGGGATGCCGGCCTCTACCTTGCCCACAAGGTCGGCGCCTACGTCGGCTGCCTTGGTGTAGATACCGCCGCCCACACGCGCAAAGAGAGCCTGTGTCGACGCACCCATGCCGAAGGTGAGCATCGTGGTGGTGATCATGGCAAGTTTGGCCGTGCTTTCAAGGCCGGTTACAAGCCAGTCGAGAAGCAGGAACCAGAAAGAGATATCCAGCAATCCGAGACCTACCACCACAAGACCCATCACGGCTCCCGAACGGAAAGCCACGCGCAGACCCTGATTGAGCGAGTTGCGCGCCGCGTTGGCTGTACGCGCCGAGGCATAAGTGGCTGTCTTCATGCCCAGGAATCCTGAAAGACCCGAGAAGAAACCACCCGTGAGGAATGCGACAGGAACCCAGGGATTCTGGAGTTGGAAACCATAAGCCATTACGGCAAAGAGCACTACAAGGCAGGCGAACACTATGCCCACGATCTTGTATTGCTGGCGGAGGTAAGACATAGCCCCCTTGCGCACATGTGATGCGATGCGTTGCATGGTTTCAGTGCCTTCGCTTTGCTGCATCATCTGGCGATAGAAGTACCATGCCAGCAGCAGAGCTATCACAGCTGCGGCGGGCACAATCCAGAAGATTGAAGTAATCATTTGATTATAAAAAGTTTTTGATTGGTTAGGGATTAGATTATACTAAGGTATGAATCCGTGAGGTACAAATTCGGTGTAAAGTTAGCAAAAAAAATCCACCTGCCAAAATCAAAAAAACACGGTTCACCGTAAGCCAGTAGCTTCCCAGGTATTATACCTTATGTTTTCGGGGTTCCATTTGTCCTTAGGGGTCTGTTGTCCGGCCGGATAGCCTATACAAATGCAGGCCATCGGCACAATGCTGTCCGGCAGCCCGAGCATTTCCGAAAACTTATCCACACGTTCCGTCTGGGGATAAATTCCGCACCATACGGCTCCGAGGCCGAGCGCATGAGCCGCCAGCAACAGATTTTCGGAGGCTGCGGACACATCCTGTACCCAATATTCGCGGCCTTCGCCCGGGAATGTAGCGTTGACATCGCCGCACATCACCACAGCAGTTGCTGCACCTGTGGCCATTTTCATGGTGCGAAAATTCTCGCCGATGTATTTCAACCGCGATTTATCAGTTATAACTACAAAACGCCACGGTTGCTTGTTACCGGCCGACGGGGCAGCCATCGCCGCGTGCAGAAGCGTATCGATCGTCATGCTGTCGACGCTCCGGTCTGAATAGGCGCGCACACTGGTCCGGGTCATTATATCCTCGATCGTGGCGTTACTTACCGCCGCTGCCGGATCGGCCTGCGAAGAACTTCTCCATTTATAAGAGACGAACACCAGTCCCAACGCGAGCAACAGAATGAGATAACCTGAATTTTTCATAATATGCTATTTTTTATCCGATATTTTCAGCACGTTTGAATAATGAACCCGTCGGGCACACGAACCTACAATATGGTCGCGAGACCACGACGGACAATGCCAAAAACACACATGCCGCTCCTATAATCCACCACGAGGCGGAGCGGAACTGGAACGCCTGGAATAATTCGAGGTCCATCCACCCTGTCAGGCAATCGGTCCAGAGCAAAAGCATAAGCACGGCCCAAAGAATCCGGCGGAACCATTCAAGTCCCTTGACCATTTTAGCCGAAATGTGAAACTTAAATCCGCAAATCCGGCCCGCAAGCTGTTGCGCGGCTCCGAGAGGACAGATATGCGTGCAGTAATGCTGAGGCTGACCGATCAGCGGATATACAAACGCCGCAATCAGCATAGCAATCGCCACAAGACCGGCAGGAAACACGAATCCGCCGGAAAGATATTTAAGCATAAGCGAGTAATCGAGGAATTGTCCGCACCAGAATCCCAGCACCACTACATTGGCCCATAGCTGAACCGTATGATATGCCTTGCTGCGGACGAACAGCGGCACTATACAGGCACACAGCGTAACGGCCAGCGCCAACCATATTTTCCAAGGTGCGGAAGCTTCCGGCTTCTCCTCGAGCCCTTCGTAGAAGGCCAGGCCGGCATCGACATTATTTATTATGGCCATCGAGGAATATGTCGCTCCGCTTACGGCGTCCACTTCGGTTCCAAGAGCTTCGTACGGGGTCTTGCCGGTCCATGATCCGAGCACTTTGGAAGCCCTCTTGAAAAACGAGGGCGTCTCCACATTCGGCAGTGCCCTTATCTCGGATATACGGCCCTCCGACACATATATATCCAAAGGCACAGGTCCGGCATAGCCGTTTATAACGCCGGGGACATCCGCGGTATGAATTACGAAATCGCCACCGGAAAGCAATGTGACAGCGTCTGTCACCGTTTCGGTATTCTTACTCCCGGATGCAATGAATTCGTGTCCGAACAATGCCTTGTTAACCGTCACTGCCGCCGTCGCAAGCATGAGTAGCACCACGCACAGACTCAGTATCTTATTCTTTATCATGCCTCAAAGATACAAAAATATTCGGAGTTGTCCTCCGTCAGCGCATATCTTTAAGAATCAGTTCGGCTACGGGACGTTTAGGAACATGATGCACTCTGTCCGGAGTACGGAAATATTTGAAATCTGCATCTTCCGTGCCGTCCATATCCTCGATGCGCACCGTTTCGGCAGGATAACCCAAAGCAAGCACATAACGCGGCACATATCTTTCACCCACTCCAAGCACCTCAGAGAGAGCCGGCACATTGAAGGCCTTGATTATGCATCCTCGCAGACCCATCGTACACATGCCCAGCGTTATGGCCTCGAGTTGCAGGCCGTCGTCGCAAAGACAATTGGCACCATAATGCGTGTCGAGACATTGCACCATGTAGGCAGCGGGGCGTTCACCCTCGGCCGGACCGTCCCAATCCTTGAAATAACCCGCCCATTTCAGCAGCGGATACACTCGCGCGCGCGTGTCTTCTGAGGTTATCAGCACATATTTCAGCGGCTGTGCGTTACGGCCGGATGCACAGAATCGCGCGAGTCCGACGAGTTTTTCCAAAGTTTCAGTCGCCACCGGTTCATTTTCTATGAAACGTCGCACGGTGCGGTTTTCCGTAATCAGTTGGCTGAGGCTGTCAAAGTCCATGTCGTATAATATTTGTAGGGTTTTACATATGCAGTTCTTTCTTATGTCCGAGGGTACGGGTATAGCTGAATATTCCGGCAAACAGCGCGAATATGGCACTGATAACCAGACAACTCTCCACAGCCTTGAAATCAGACGCCACTATGGCGAACACTGTGCTCACCGCCGTGGCGCCCAATGTCTGGCCAACCAGTCGTGCGGTGCTCTGCATGCCGCCGGCACCCCCGCTCCGATGCACCGGAGTAGCCATGACCATAACGATGTTGTTCGGTGTCTGGAACATTCCGAAACCGATGCCGCACACCGCCATGCGCCACGCTATATTCCATTCCGACGGCGATGCTCCGGGAAACAGCAGCAACAGTACACCCGCTATGAAAACTGCCATGCCTGCCGCAGCCGTCGCTCCGGGATTATGCCGTTCCACATACCGTGCCGCTAAGGGTGATACTATCATGGTGGCCAACGGCCAGGGAGTCATAAGTAACCCGGCCGTAATTTCGGAAAAATGATAGCTTTTCAGATACAGGAACGGCAAGGCTATCATTGTGACATTCTGTGCTATGAACGAGCACACCGAGGTGGCTATGCTCATCGTGTACATCGAGTTGCGGAACAGGTCGACAGGCAAAAGCGGTTGCTCATGCCGGAACTGCCGCCGGACATAAAACACGCCCACCGTGAGACCCACGGCAAGCATCAGGCCGCTCGTAAGCACATCGCCCTTGCGGGTGAAATTCCCCAAAGCATAGAAAATCAGTCCGAACACCACCATATTCTCTACGGCGCTCAGGCTGTCGAAACGCGTTTTATGCTCCCGTGCCGGATTATTGGGCAGCAGTCGCCAGCCTATCAAGAACGCTATGATGCCGAGAGGCAGATTGATCAGAAAAAGCCAGTGCCAGGAGGCTATCGAGAGTATCGCCCCGGCGATGGTCGGACCCGCTGCCGTGGCTATGGCAATGCACATGGCGTTCAGGGCCATTCCCCGTCCGAGAATCTCGCGCGGATAGATCAGACGTACAAGCGCGATATTCACCCCCATCACGCAGGCTGCCCCGACACCCTGAATCCCACGGGCCAACACCAGCATCCCGAAACCCGGCGATGCCGCGCACAATCCCGAACCCACTGTAAAGACCACCACTCCCGTAAGAAAGGTCCTTTTGTAGCTGTATATATCCCCGACCGAACTCACCGGCAGCAGCAACATTGTGATAATCAACTGATATACCGTTACAATCCATACAGCGGCCGAACTGCTTATGCCAAACTCTCCTGACAAAACAGGAAGTGCCACATTGACAACAGTGACATCAAGCACTGTCATCACAAGCACTATCTGTAAAGCCAGTACAGCTATATATTTACGATATGTGAATCCTATTCCCGGCATATCTACTTTAACAGTTTATATAAAAACGGCCATATTCCCCGGAAAATTGTATCGAAGTCGGATTTTGGTGCTTCAGTAAAAAATGCGTACCTTTGCACAGCCGTTAGAACGCAGCGTTTTGTAATCCTCATCGGAGGGCAAGATATTGCCGGATAAGATGACCGGGTAAAACCCTGAATCATTATCCGGCTCTTTTTTATCTACTAATTTTATGTGCTGATTATGCAACGCGATGCTATCGATCTCGGGAGTGTGAAAATTTCTCATCTTTTCAGAATCTACTTCGTCCCTACACTTCTGGGCATGCTGGCTCTCTGTGCCGTAACGGCCACCGACGGCATTTTCGTCGGTCGGGGTGTAGGCAGCGACGCGCTCGCGGCCGTCAACATCTGTATTTCTCCCACTATGGTCATAATGGGCATAAGCCTGATGCTCGGTGTCGGTGCGTCAGTCGTGTCATCCATTCACCTTGCAAACGGTAACGTAAAGGCTGCCCGAATCAACATCACACAGGCTTTGGCGGTGGCCACTGCCATAGTAGCACTGTTTCTCGCCGTCACTCTCGCCTCGCCCTCGACTACGGGAAAATTGCTCGGCAGTTCGGAATCCCTAATGCCCCTTGTTACGGATTATATGCCGTGGATATTCCTTGCATGTATGTTTCAGGCCTGGTGCGGCATAGGATTATTTGTCGTGCGACTTGACGGCTCCCCGAAATATGCCATGTGGTGCAACGTATTGCCGGGTCTGCTGAATGTCCTGCTTGATTATGTCTGCATTTTCCCACTCGGCATGGGGGTGAAGGGCGCCGCTGTGGCCACATGTGTCAGCTGCGCGGTAGGCGGCCTGATGGTCATGGTCTATCTGTTCCGCTTCGCTTCCTCCCTGCGCATCATCCGGCTCAAATTCTCACGCAAAAGTCTGGCGTTGACTCTGCGCAACATCGGCTACCAATGCAAGATCGGAATCTCGGCTCTGCTTGGCGAAGCCACGATGGGCATGCTCATGCTTATGGGTAATCTCATGTTCATGCGCTATCTGGGCAATGACGGCGTGGGGGCTTTCAGCATCGCCTGCTACTACTGCCCGTTCGCTTTCATGATCGGCAACGCTATAGCGCAGTCCGCGCAGCCCATAATCAGCTATAATTACGGTCTGAATGACACACGCAGGGTTGTGGCTACCGAAAAACTCGCCATCATCTCCGCCATAGCATGCGGACTCACCGTCACGGCCGCTTTCGTTCTCATCCCCAAGGCTATGGTGCACCTGTTTCTTGACGGAGATATGCCTTCGGTCGGCATCGCCATAGAGGGCTTTCCGATATTCTCGGCCGCCTTCGTGTTCTTCATCTTCAACCTCACTGCCATCGGATATTTTCAGAGTGTGGAGAAAGTGGTGCCCTCCATCATATTCGCGCTCCTGCGCGGCCTTGTTTTCCTTATTCCGTCATTTCTTCTTCTGCCCCTCGCCATCGGTACGGCCGGAATTTGGCTGGCCTTGTTCATGTCCGAATTTCTGACCACAGTCTGCATCGCCGCATATTATTTTTATCATCGCACAAAAAAATTATGACGGAGGTGAACCATTTGCTGATGCCACATGTTATAATACCGTAAGAAATGTGATAATGATTGGTTTAACTGACGAGGCGGCGCCGTGAGGCAGTCGCCTCGCCGGTTTTTTATATCGCGAGTTTCATCCCGCGCAGATTAGAAAATTCAAGAAAATTTTTATGTGCTAATTATTTGCCAATCGTATAAAAAAATATTAATTTTGCGAACTGTATATTATTAAAGATTCTAACATTCGCTTTCATTATCTCCCGATGAAAAAAACAATTCTTGCACTCCTCGCCCTGGTGGCGTGTGTCTTTGCATCGTCAGCAGCGCTGACGGCTCTGCATATTCGCACCTCCTCACAGGGCGTGATCACCCTGCTTCTCGAAGATGAGCCGGTGTTGAATTTCAATGAAGACCGGTCAATCACTATTGATGTGGCCAACGACCCCGAATACGAACCCGTAAGCATCACCTTCGATGAAGTGGAAGGCTGTGAATACGGCGACGTCGACGATTACGAGGAAATGTCCGTAACCTCTGTTGCGGCTCCTGTTTCAAACATCACCGTCAGCTTCGAGCGTGGCGGAGTGAAGTTCTCAAACATCACGGATGCCTCGACGGTTGAAGTTTATGCCCTGAACGGCACCAAGGTGCTGACCGCCCCCGTGGCCGACGGTGAATATTACCTGCTTCGTGGCGCGCTGCCCGGCGGTGTCTACATCGTCCGCATCGGCACATTCTCCCTCAAGCTCTCACTCTAATCTTTACTGATGCTATGAACATTTTCAAAACCTTGATGACAGCAGCCGCAGCGGCGGTTGCCCTTTCCGGATATGCTCAGTCGGTTGAAGTGGTTCAGGTAAAATACTCGGACGGTGTGATCGACTATATTCCCGCAGAAGAAGTGGCCCGTATCTCCATCTCGAAGAGTCTGGATTCCGAAAGCCCGGCTTTCAATAAAGTGATAACGATGTTCGGTCGTCTCAAAGAGATTTTCCTTGTCAGCTCCAATCATTTCGACTTCGGATATCCCGCTATCATGATCGGTCTTGACTCGCAGACCGAGGATATGGCCGCGCCTGAATCGGGTTACAACTGGTTCAGCGCATGGTCATCGTTCTCAAAAGGCAATGTGTGGAACAACGCCCTCATGTGGCGCTATATGTACAATGCGATTGCTTCGGCCAACGACGTCATCGCTAATACGGACACCGACAACGACGAAAACAAGCTCCTTGTGGCACAGGCCCGGGGTCTCCGTTCGTGGGCTTACTGGAATCTGGTCCAGACTTATGCCCCCAATCCCGCCTTTGTCCCTGACGCCAAGGGCATCGTGATTCTTCCCGGCACAACCACCGAGGGCACTTATCCCGAAGCCTCCGTGCGCGATGTCTACGCCCTCATCACCGAGGACATCGACCAGGCTATCGAGTTGCTTGGAAATAACGAACTTGCGCCTGCCAACCTTGACGTGCCCGACGCCAAACGCTACATCGACCTCGGTGTGGCTTACGGCCTCCGCGCCCGCTACAATCTCACGCAGCACAAGTATGCCGAGGCTGCTGCAGACGCCCGACATGCCATCGAGACGACCTCTGCACGACTTTTACAGCGTGCCGCGGCTGCATACCCCGGTTTCAACGATTCCAAGCTCGGCAACTGGATGTGGTCGATTATCGTAAGGCCGACTGACGCTGCCGCCATCTCAGGCATAGCAAACTTCAGCTCGATGGTCTCAAGCCTCTCGTACGGATATACGGCTGTAGGCATATCCCGCTGCTGCGGCACCGACCTCCACAATTATCTTGAACAGAATCCCGACGATGTACGCCGCAACTGGTTCGTCGATGATTCATGGGAGAGCCATGTGCTCACAGAAAGTCAGAACCGATATGTCAACTCGAATTTCAATGGCTCCGCTTGCAAATGGCCCAACATCAAGTTCGATGCATATCTGAGCAAGGTGGGAACCAATGACAATGCCGCCGATGTGCCCCTGATGCGTGTCGAGGAGATGTATCTCATCGAAGCCGAGGGGCTGGCCATGTCGGGCCGCATCGCAGAGGCTCTCGATGTGCTCAACTCTTTCGTGCATGATTACCGTAACGCTTCTTACGATTTCACATCCATCGATCCTGCCGAGATTCAGAACGAGATTATCTGGCAGCGCCGTGCCGAATTCTGGGGCGAAGGTCTCGCGTTCTTCGACAAACTCCGCCTGCAGCTCGATGTCAACCGTCTCGAAGATGAGAACTGGCCCGAAAACGTGCGCTACGGCATCCGCGGCGGCTCTGACTGGATGCGTTACAACTATGTGCAACTGCAACCGTTCGTCGAAGGCGTCGATTATGAAGCCATCTCTACCGTCACCCCGGCACCGGGTGAATGGAACGACTGATAATTCTCACACTTATTCAACATGCAACAGATTATGAAAAAATCAATATTGGTTTCACTGTTCCTTTTTACAGTGTTGATGGTGTGCGGACGTAGCATCATCATGAAAATCGAAATGAAGGACGGCACAGTCCGTTATCTTGACACAGAGCAGATCGATGAATTCAACTTCCTCATGCTCGATTCTGTTCCCACAAAACCCGTCGACCGTTATCTCACCGAAGATATGTGGACCGGTGCGGTTTGGTATCACGATAGCACCTCAGTTTTCTCTGCCTCTGACCGTCAGGTACGCGTAACCGACCGTTACATACCCAACGAACCTGTCGACCATCAGTACGCCGTCTACGGCTGGGGCAAGGATTGCCGCTCAGCGAAGTTCTACCTTGATGCCGCCAACAACCTCACCGTTCCCTGCCAGCGTACAGGATACGTGCATCCCGAATACGGCGAAATCTGGCTTGCCGACCGTCAGTCATACTGCAGCGACGTCGATTCTACCGCCACATTCGAAATCAAACCGTGCAAGTGGACCGGCGTCAATTTCAACCTTGAACTGGTCTACTACACTCCCGGAACCGATTTCGCAAAACCCGCCTCCGAGCTGCTGATGACTCCCGGCATGTATTGCATGAATATCAATCCCGCGCTGCCTCAGAAGGTTGGCGATGAGTTTGTATGGAAAGTCACATTGGAAGATCAGTTCGGAATTCTGAAACAGGTTGCGATAGATTATGCTTGTAACGACACCGACAATTTCTACAGCTCCGACAAATACCGGAATCTGTATGACAATTTCGACACAAATGCCAAGACCCTGGTATTCAAGGACGGAAAAGCCGAGCTGACTGTCAAATCCGCCCGTATCGACTGTCCGATTGTCTTTGTCGCAGCTCTGGTTGACCGCGACGGTGTTCGCCTCTCCGACCGCCCCTATGAATACTACGTCAATATGCCCATGGGTCTTGAATTTGCTCCGTCACACACCATTACCTATGGCAATATGTCCTTGCAGAACTTGTTCTCGGGAATTACATCCAGTCAGCTCGACTTCGTGGCAGCAGATGAAGCCTCCGCCACAGCCCCCAAGCTCCGGCTTAACATCTATGAGCTTTACTGTACACTGGATATCACCTTCCCGCAGGGTATTACTCCTGACAAAAACGGCAGAATTCCCGTAGCCATGGCTCCGCAGAGCATAAACTATCCTTATACTTACGGAGAAGAGCAAGCTCAGATCATGACTGCGACTATTGATGAATGGAAGAAACATATAAAAGAAGCTACCGGACAAGATGTAGATGTGGAATACACCCAATCCTACTACGACCCCGAACGGATGGAATTGGTTCTTTATAATATTTACTTCCTTGATATTGAGCCGGACGCGTTTTTCACTGTGAAAGGACCTGAATTCTTCTCACCCACGCGGACATTGGAAGATCTGGACCTTCCGCAAGCCGTGCGCAGCCTCGCCAAACCCGCTGACGGCTTCAAGATCTTGGAACATCTCCAGTTGAATCATTAACCCGCAACCCACGCGTCCGCAAGACGCGCGCCCATAACTAAACCCCACACGCCACCACCCCGAGCGTGTGGGGTTTACCATACTCCTACGCCCCCAACCTATCGAACCCAGAGAGGAACGGACGTCAGACGCGCAAGTCAACCCGTAAAAACCGCACATGTGGTGGAAGCGGGCACTTGCCTGCTGAGGTTTTAACTTGGTGATAACGCGGGATGACGAGTCTTAAAATAAGTTAAAGTGGTTCTGTGTAAGATTATTTTTCACTAAGTTTGTGTCCTAAATCAAGTACATAAAACGCTTCATTCCGAATTCAAGTCATGGCTACTCAAAAGAAAGCTCCCGCAAGACGCAAATCGCAACCGAAAGTTCTACCGATAATCAAAAACGATCCGTGGCTGGAACCGTATGCAGATGCTATCACCGGTCGACATCAGGATGCTATCAACACGGAGAAACGACTGACTTCAGCCGCCGGCTCTCTGGCTGAATTCGCCAACGCGCACCAATATTTCGGACTGCACCACACCGAGGACGGCCGATGGGTATTCCGCGAATGGGCGCCGAACGCCTCGGCCATCTATCTCATAGGAGATTTCAACAACTGGGAACCGACGGAGAAATACGCGCTGCGGCGTGGCGAAAACGGCGTGTGGGAAGGCGAATGGGGTCCACGCGGCATGAAACACGGTCAGCTTTACAAGATGCTTGTAAAATGGCCCGGCGGCGAGGGCGAACGCATCCCCGCCTATGCCAACCGTGTTCTGCAGGATGAAGCCACAAAAATATTTTCGGCGCAGGTATGGGCTCCGAAGACGCCGTATGAATGGGAAGTAACCGACTTTGTCCCGGACACAAAACCCCTGCTCATTTATGAATGTCACATAGGCATGGCCCAGCTGCGCGAAGGCGTGGGAACCTACGATGAATTCCGCACCGAAGTTCTGCCCCGCATCGCCAAAGACGGCTACAACGCCATACAGATAATGGCAATTCAGGAACATCCCTATTACGGGTCGTTCGGATATCATGTGTCGAACTTCTTCGCGCCGTCGAGCCGCTTCGGCACTCCGGAAGAGCTAAAAGCCCTCATCGACGCGGCTCATGCTCACGGAATAGCGGTGATAATGGACATCGTGCACTCGCACGCGGTAAAGAATGAGAACGAGGGCCTCGGACGCCTGGACGGTTCGGCCGACCTTTATTTCTACGGCGACGCACGCCGCGAGCATCCCGCCTGGGATTCGCTGTGCTTCGATTACGGCAAGGATGAAGTGATGCATTTCCTGCTGTCAAACTGCAAATACTGGCTGGAGGAGTTCCGTTTCGACGGCTTCCGTTTCGACGGCGTCACATCGATGCTCTACTATAACCACGGCCTTGGGCAAGCTTTCGGAGGCTACGGCGACTATTACAACGGCGGTCAGGACACAAACGCAATAACATATCTGACACTGGCCAACAAACTTATCCACGAAATAAATCCGAAAGCCATCACCATCGCCGAAGAAATGAGCGGAATGCCCGGGCTCGCCCTACCCATCTCCGACGGTGGCATCGGTTTCGATTACCGCATGGCGATGGGTATCCCCGACTACTGGATCAAGACCCTCAAGGAGAAAAAAGACGAAGACTGGCATCCGACATCGATTTTCTGGGAACTCACCAACCGTCGCGCCGATGAGAAGACAATCTCCTATGTCGAAAGCCACGACCAGGCACTCGTGGGCGACAAGACAGTGATTTTCCGCCTCATCGACAAGGAGATGTACTGGCACATGACCGTCGGTGACAACAATATGACCGTGGCCCGCGGCATGGCTCTGCACAAGATGATACGCCTCGTGACCCTCGCAAGCATAAACGGAGGCTACCTGAACTTCATGGGCAACGAGTTCGGACATCCTGAATGGATCGACTTTCCGCGCGAGGGTAACGGCTGGAGCTACAAATACGCCCGCCGGCAGTGGGATCTGGTCGACCGCGAGGATCTGCAATACAAGTTCCTCAACGCGTTCGACAACGCAATGATCGAGACCGTAAGCCGATGCTACAACTTCCAGGCCCTGCCCATCCGCAAACTGTGGGAAAAGGACGATGACCAGGTGCTCGCCTTCATGCGCGGCGACCTCGTGTTCGTGTTCAATTTCAATCCATCGAAGTCGTTCACAGGATACGGCATACTGACTCCCGGCGGAGTGTACAGCACGGTCCTTTCCACAGACAATCCCGCCTTCGGCGGCTACGGAAACGTGGACGAGAGTGTGGAACATTTCACCATTCCCGACGCGCTTTACTCCCCCGCCGGAGTCGAATGGCTGAAACTCTACCTGCCCGCCCGGTCGGCAATGGTTCTCCGCAAACACGGCCCGACAAAGAAAACGAAAAAATAAACATCGCGCCCGATTTTTCATGCGCAGGGAGGAGGTTTCGTTTTTTTTGATTAACTTTGCCGTATGAAGTTCCGGCACATTATATTATTGGTTATTGGGACTGTAGCGGCTGCCTGCGGTCATCCCGATTCGTTCCGCGTGGAAGGAAAACTGGACGACGGCGCGACCATCAATCTGCGCGTGGTGTACCATACCGACCGCGGTGTGATGACGGGTATCACTTCGTCAAACTCCGGGGTGTTCGCGTTCGAAGGCTACGGTTCCGACGGCACTATGGTGGAGCTTTATGACAACGACTACCGCCTGCAGGCCCGTTTCCCGGCACGAAACGGAACGGACATCAAACTCGATGTGGCTCGCGCCAACCGCTATGCGTCCCGCGCCACGGGCTATCCTGACGCTGAACAATATACGGAATTTCTGGCCACCAACGCCGAAAAGTTAAAGAACGGAACTTCAGAAGAGCGAAACGCGATTCTGGCAGACTATATCGCCGGAAATACCGGCTCCATGGTGAGCCTGATGCTGCTGTGGGGCGAGTTTGACGCCTCTGACCAGGTGGCGCTCGCCGACTCGCTCGCCGGACTTCTTGATCAGGAGCTGCGCACTTTCGCCCCTGCGCGCCGGTTCTTCGAAACAGTGTCACAGGTCCCGGCGGCCAAAGCGGATTCTATCCAATACCGCGCACACAGAGGACGCGTACACACATTCACTGCCGGGGAAGACGGTCCGGCCCTCCTCGTTTTCTCAGACAGCCGCACATCCGACCACCGCAAACTGGCCGACTCGCTCCACCGCATCGTACGTCTCGCCAAGTCAACTCCGGTCAAGATTTTCGATTTCAACTGCGATTCAGACACATCGACATGGCGACGCACCACCTTGACCGACTCGGCTACATGGACTCAGGGATGGCTCGAAGGCGGCCCCGCCGCACCGGGCGTGGAACGGTTACGGCTTCCCACCCTGCCCTATTATATAGTGGTGGACTCCGCGGGAAACACTGTGGAACGCACCACCTCCTCGCAGACCGCGCTCA
Organism: uncultured Bacteroidales bacterium; assembly: GCA_947175575.1. Lineage (GTDB taxonomy): Bacteria > Bacteroidota > Bacteroidia > Bacteroidales > Muribaculaceae > CAG-873. Next base: position 16,264 of record CAMWNG010000010.1, read on the forward strand.
ACTCCATTCTCAAAACCTTCTGAACCAACAGTCCCGCAAATGCTTGTAAAGACCTACGGCGCAGCCGTCCAAGGCATCGACGCTCTCATAGTCACCATCGAAGTAGCCGTGGAACCCGGCATCCAGTTCTGCATCGTGGGACTTCCGGACACCGCGGTCAAGGAGAGCCATCAGCGCGTGATCTCAGCCCTGCGCCAGAGCGGATTCGACTTCCCGCGACGCAATGTGGTGGTGAACATGTCTCCGGCGGATGTCAAGAAAGAAGGAGCTGCCTACGACCTCCCGATAGCAGTAGCCATATTGGTGGGTTCGCAGCAGACCGAGGCGCCCGAACTTCACCGCTACGTGATCATGGGCGAACTGAGCCTCGACGGCAGCGTGCTGCCCATCCGCGGCGCACTTCCGATGGCCATCGAGGCGCGTCGTCTGGGCTATAAAGGCATAATAGTACCCACGGCCAACGCCACCGAAGCCGCAGTGGTCAATAACCTCGAAGTGTATGGCGTGGACAATCTCGTGCAGGTAGTCGACTTTCTTCGCGGTGCCGTGCAGCTGCAACCCGTATATTTCGACACCCGTGCCGAATTTGCCCGCTCACAGACCGATTCAGAACTCGATTTCAGCGATGTCAAGGGTCAGGAGAGTGTGAAACGGGCCTTCGAGGTGGCGTGTGCCGGCGGCCACAACATCCTGCTCGTAGGTCCTCCGGGATCCGGCAAATCCATGCTGGCCAAACGCCTCAGCGGCATCATGCCCCCGCTGTCGCTGCCCGAGGCTCTTGAAACTACCAAGATTCACTCCGTGGCCGGCAAACTCAAAAGCGGATCCAAGCTTATGACCGTGCGGCCGTTCCGTTCGCCTCATCACACCATATCGCCTGTGGCTCTCGTGGGAGGCGGCTCGAACCCGTGTCCGGGCGAGATTTCCCTGGCCCACAACGGAATACTTTTCATGGATGAATTTCCGGAATTTCCGCGTCAGGTGCTCGAGGTGCTCCGTCAGCCGCTGGAAGATCGTCACATAAGCATCTCGCGGGCCCGTTATGCGGTGGACTATCCCGCAGGCTTCATGCTCGTGGCATCCATGAACCCGTGTCCATGCGGATATTACAATCATCCACACAAGGCATGTACATGCGCGCCGGGAGCCGTAACCAAATATCTCGGCAAGATATCGGGACCGCTGCTCGACCGCATCGACCTTCAGGTGGAAGTGCAGCCCGTGGACTTCGACGAACTGTCAGCGCTGCCCGCCGGCGAGACCAGTGCGGACATCAGACGCAGGGTAATCGATGCGAGGGAGATTCAAACCAGACGGTTCGCGGGCGAACCCGGAGTGCACACCAATGCCCAGATGACATCGCGGCTCATCCAGCAGCACTGCGCGCTGGACGAGGACACAAAGGCCCTGCTGCGCAACGCCATGACCCGTTACGACATGAGCGCCCGCGCTTACGACCGCATCCTCAAGGTGGCCCGGACAATAGCCGACCTTGACCACAGCGACAACATCCGGCCCCAACACATGGCCGAAGCCATCACCTACCGCAACCTCGACCGCAGCAGCTGGGGTGCCGCGAAGCATTCTCCGATGCCTTTCTGAGCCTTGTTCCCACAACTTGGTCAGGCTATAAGAGCCGGTTCGACAATAAATGTTAACAGCAGGGCGGTCAATCGTCGAGCGAATTCCTTCAGAATTTGAGGGAGCGATGGGGGTCCATCGTGACCGAAAAGTCCGAAGGAAGGCGCCGACGAGTGGCCGAGGCGAATGTAACTTTCGTTCCGGAACTAAACGCCGCCATGTTGCCCATAATGTAATGGGCAGAAATACTCAAAAGTATCTGAGCATAAACATGATAGAGGCTAAATATGTCATTTTGCGAGCGGTTGTTAGGTAGCGCTCATAGTTTCGACAAAGCCTGCGGAAATTTTCGAGCCACGCATTTGTACGCTCAACAACCCATCGCCCCGATATGGGGATAAACATTTGCGACCCGAAGTTGGACTTAACACATTCAATAAAAGCAGAGTCCGCAGTAAAATTATGTTATACAAGCATAACGCATCTGTCTGTATTATGACAATGATTTTACAAAAAAAGTTACCTCCGCCTCGCATCTCATGGGCGCTTTTTGTGCTGTCGCTCAGTCACAATGCCACCGCATTGCTCCTTCACGCCATCCCAAAAATCACTCCATGATATGCGACCCTGCTGTTAACAGTTATTGTTGAACCGGCTCTAAGGTCAAAGCGCGGACAAAAGTTCCGTAATTGTCTATCATCTTACGTTTTCGGCAAATTTTCCGAGCCGATAATTTTGTCGTTTTTGCACAAAACGCTATCTTTGCGCAAAAATTGTGCAGACCCCTGTCTCTTTGATACACATCTCTCCCTGTACGCCGTCAGGAACAAATTAATTATCTATAAATTTAAACGTATTGTTTATTGCAATGTTAAAAAGAAGTTTTGATGTGAGGACGCTCGGAACTCTTTTGCTGATGTTATTGTCAGCGTGCATTTCAGCGTCAGCACAGTCCAGCGCAGAACAATGGACTGTGAATCCCTTTGACTACCGGTACGACATGAGCCTGTATTTCTCGATGAGCTCGGCAGAACTGGAAAATACGGATGTATATGAGTTCGGAGCCTTCGTGAACGATGAATGTCGCGGTGTGGCCGAGAAACTCGAAATGCCTGAAGGAGCGAGCTGTCTCTACATGCGTATCCGCAGTAATTCAGCCGCCGGCGAGGAACTTGGCTTTCTGATGCGCGACCGCAAGTCGGGAGAGACCGTAGTGCTTAAAGCGGCCGACGGCGAGCCTTTCATGTTCAAGGCTGACGAAATGGTAGGAATGCCTTCGGCACCATTCGCACTCAAACGCTATTTCAATGTGTCCGTATCGGCCGGCGAACACGGCACTATCGAATTTGAAGACGGACTGTTTGCCGAAGGAACCGAACTCCACGCCGTAGCCGTGCCTGATGAAGGCTACCGGTTCGAGGCATGGTCGGACGGCTCGGAAGAGGCCGAAATCAATTTCACCGTAAGCGGTGACATGGAACTCACCGCCGCCTTCGCCGTAAATACATACAAGGCCGTGTTCATGATAGGCGAGGAAGAAATCGCCACCGTAGAGGTGGACTTCGGCGCCGCCGTAAGCGCTCCGGTAGCACCCGAACGCGAGGGTTACACCTTTGCCGGCTGGGCCGACCTTCCGGAAACTATGCCCGCACAGGACATTGTGATCAACGGTAGCTATACCATAAACTCATATCTGCTCACGGTGTTCCTCAACAATGAGATCTACATGGAGAAAGAACTGGAGTTCGGCGCCGAAATCACAATTCCCGATCCTGAACTTCCCGAACAATACGAATTCAACGGCTGGAAAGAAGACATCCCGGCCACAATGCCCGCGCACGATGTCGTGATCCACGGAACATTCACAGATATCAACTCTGTGGCGGATGTGGTGAGCGATGCCGACAGCAGCGTAACCGTCTACACCCTCGGCGGTGTCTTGTTATATAAGGATGTAAAATCGGCCGAGGCCGTAACGACTCCCGGGGTGTACATCGTCAACGGAAAAAAAGTGGCTGTGAAATAACTCCGGCCGGATCAAGAAACTGAAATCTAAAAGCAAAACCTTCATTACTTACTGTTTAAACCTTTATGCACAAATCAATTCAGCAGATGATTCTTGCATTGGGACTCGCGGTGCCGGCCGTAGCCGGAGCATCGGTCCTCAGTGCGGATGACGCAAAAATCGTTGCCGCTGAATTCTTTCAGTATGGCAAGACACACAGGTTGGCCGACAAGGACGCACTCTCGCTTGTCCATGTAGCCACCGATGCCACCTCCAAGCCTGTCAGCTATGTGTTCAATGCGACAGACGGACAAGGCTTCGTCATCGTCTCGGCCGATGACACTTCGATGCCGGTGATAGCTTATTCCACCACATCGACCTGGTGCGAAGACATGATTCCACAGGCAGCCGAACAGATGTTGTCAGTTCCGGTTTCCGCTCTGAGCTACGGCACTGACCGCCAGCGCTCGGCCCGGCTGTCCGAGGGAGAGAGCCGTGTGCTCGAAACACCCTCGTGGAGTCAGGAAGCTCCGTTCAACAACAATATTCCCAACCGCCGCCTCACAGGTTGTGTGGGCGTTGCACTGGCAGAAATCCTGAAATATCACTCCTACCCGGCCACACGTCCGGCTTCTTTGGTGAAGGAAGGAGAGGACGACAAATACGCATGGGAAACCATGCGCTCCGACAACTACCGCAGCGGCTACTCGATGGAAGAGGCCGAGGCTGTGGCCGCACTCGTGGCCGACGCCGCCATAGCCATCGGAACCGACTTCGGAATGTCGAGTTCGAGCGCGTTCGAGGTCAAGGTGCCTTACGCTCTGACATCAATGTTCGGATACGACTCCGGAGTGTCATACAAGAAGCGCGCCGAGATGGACAAGGCATCCTGGGAAGATCTCATCGTGAACGAAATCAACGAAGGACGTCCCGTGCTTTATTGCGGCCAGGATGTCTCGTCGGGTCACGCATTTGTCTGCGACGGCTATGAATTCCGCGGCGGGAAAGTGTACCTGCGCATCAACTGGGGCTGGGGCGGCTCGGCCAACGGCTACTATGCCTCCGACGCCCTTAATCCTGTGGTAAGCCGCGCGCACAGCTACAATGACCTCATGACCGTGGTCTACAACATCAAGCCTGCAGCCGATGTGACTATGGCATGGTCACCCGTGCATATCACCAGCGACGAGCGCCAGCCCGGTCTGACACTTGATGTCGAGGAAGTTGCGCCCGGGGTGGCCTTCAACGTACGTGCAGGCGCCCTGAAGAACATTTCAGACCGTGACTTCAACGGACAGCTCGCCGTAGCTCTCTACGGAGCCGACGGAAAACTCAAGGCACTCCTCAACGACGGGCGCAACTTCAAGCTCCTGTCGCTCCAGACACTGAAATATGCCGACTTCTCATGCAAACTCCCTGCCGGCGTGTCCGTAGCCGAAGGCGATGTGGTGCGTATGGCCACCAAGGCGTCCGACAGCGATTCATGGCTCCCCGTGGCAGGCGATCTGCTCGCCCGCGGCGATGTGCCTGCTCTGGGCGCACAGATTCCCTACTTCAATGTGTCCATTCCTTCATCGACAGAAGACGTAGAGATTGTAGCCGATGACAACAAAGTGATCAAGGGCCGCGACTTCGCGTTCAAGGTGACCCCCAAATCCACCGATAAAGTGATAACAGTCAAAGCCAACGGCTTCATCCTCTCGCCCGATGCCTCTAACGGCTATAAGATCACGAACGTAGTGGAAGACCAGAACATCGACATTCTGGTGCAGAACGCTGCGGACGTACTGTCCAAGAGTGTACTTTGGGTGGAGGCAGGAACTCTTCAGGATCTCCTCACCGAAAACGAGGCTGCCACAGTGGTCGATCTGACACTTTTCGGCTCCATGAACGCCAACGACTTCGCGTTCATCCGCGACCGCATGAAGCTCAACCGACTCGACATCTCGCAGGTTTACATTGCTGCAGTAGGCTCCAATCCGGCCAACGCCATCCCGGCCAAGGCTTTCAGTGGCTACCGCTCCCTTAAGACTATCATACTTCCCTCAAACATAACCACTTTCAAGAGCGGCTGCTTCAACAACACCGGACTCACATCAATTGAAATTCCCGCATCGGTAGCGACATACGAGTACAACATCTTCGTAGGCTGCTCGGCTCTGCGTGAGGTGATCGTACGCCGTCCTCAGGTTGCATGGGTCAACTGGTGTGTCTTCGAGGGCACGCCCAAGGCGCGTCTTGTTGTGCCTGTAGGAGCTTCCGGAGCCTATAAAGCGAAGGAATATTGGCAGGATTTCAAGGAAATCGTTGAAGAAAATCCCGTGCCCGCCAGCACCTACCGTCTCAGTGTCAAGGAAGAAAAAGGCCTGAAATTCACAGCACTCACTGAAGGGACTGAATTCGCACTCGGCAGCGAATATTCTTTCACACTTGAAACAGATGATTCGTTCGGCGATGCAGGTGTTGAAGTTTATGCCAACAACACACGCCTTTATCCCGCCGCTGACGGCACCTACAACACACGCATCAACACAAATACCCTGATCCACGTAAAACTTCGTCAGCCTGAGTCCACAACTCCGGATACCACATGGAAGATTACCGGTGATGCAGGCGGTATAGGTCTGGTAACCGATGTAGTCAATGTGCCTGTAGGAAAATCGTTCACAGTGCGTGCCAATGCCATCAAGGTGCCCGCCGGCAACGATGCATCCAAATTCTTCTGCATGGTTCTGACAGACAAGGACGGCGGCATCAAGGAATTCATCTCGCCCATCACCCCCAACTCTGTGGTGACCACAGGCAACCTGACTTACAATTTCAGCTGTCAGGTCAACGAATCCATCGTGAAAGAGGGTAATGAGCTCCGTCTGGCCACCTCTTACAACAAAAAGAACTGGAATCTTGTAAACGCTGATGCCGAAGGTGTAACCGACCGCATCAGCGCTATAGGCAACAAGGTTATCTACCACTCTATCTCGATGCCGCAGACCATGACAGGCGCGAAGATCGAAGGAGCCGCCACCCAGATCGTGCGCGGCATGCCTCTGAACTTCAAGGTTACGCCCGTAATGCCCTCTAACCGCGTGACACTGGCTGTCAACGGCGTGTACAAAGCGTTGTCTGCGGCCGTGGCCAATATATCCATTCCGGCTGTGACCGAAGATATCGAAGTAACAATACTGATACACCCGGCCGGTGAGTCGGATTACGTGGTGGTGAATGTGCAGGAAGGCGAGCTCGCCGCAAAAATCGCGGAGTGCCCGGATCGCCTGAAAGTCATCGGCACCATACTTGACAGCGAATTCTCCGCTTTCCGCGCCCATGCAGGCAATATCATCGACCTTGACCTGGCCGACTTGACCATCAAGGGCTCGGCCATGAACCGCAACGCCATTCCCTCGAATGCATTCGCGCCGACCACCCCCGGAGGCTCGTCGGCTCTGCGCTCGATCATTCTGCCCCAGAATCTGGAACGCATAAGCGACAACGCTTTCGCACGCTGCTCACAGCTCAAGGAAGTGACTATACCCGCCTCTGTGACCTATGTAGGCAGCGGAGCATTCTCGTCCTGCACCGCATTGACCAAGATCGTGATGGTCGGCTCGACTCCGCCGCTTACAGGCACGATGTCTCCCTTCCCCTCTGACGCCTCCAAAATCACTCTGGAAGTTCCCAGAGGGTCTGAGTCGGCTTATGGCGCGGCGACATTCTGGAGCACGATCGGCCCCAAGGCTGCCAAGGTAAGCTACTGGCTCAAATACGATCCTACCCGTGCTTTCGTCTACACATCATATTATGGTGACGGCAGCAATATCGAGGTTTCGAATTCCAAGGTACAGGTCAGCCTGGGTCTGCCCAACTGTCCATACGAAATGAAGTCGGCCGGGGTATATCGCAGCGGCGTGATATTCAAGCTGTATGACAATGGCAAGGACGTATTCACCTACTCGGATGCAAACTCCATCAAGAATAACTTCGCACCGAACGAATACGGCTACGGCGGCCAGTACAACGTAATCTTTGACCCGTCGCTCGGCAGCAGCTCATACAAGTATCCTCAGAATCATACGTTCGACGTAGTGTTCTTCTATCCTGTCACATTCCAGAATCTTGACGGAGCCAACGATGTCAAGGCTGAAATCGTAAATCTTCAGGGCGATGACCGGTATGATGCACAGCTGTCTCTCTACACCTATGGCGCAAAGGGCAATCGTGTAGTGTATAAGGAAGGCAAGGACTACAAGTTCCGTCTGACACCTCCGTCACCCAACGTGGCTCTGACCGTACAGATCGAAAACAAGATCATGACGCGTGCAGGCACCAGCGCACGTCCCGCAGAGTATGAATGGAAGCGCTTCGACGCTATGCCCGATCAGGACGGACTGTACACTATACCCGCGCTTCCCGGCGATACATGGGTGAAGATCACAGGCTATCTGCACGTGGAGGAAGGTGAACCGATTCCCTCGGAGGATCTGACCGCCGTACGCAAGGAAGATGTTGAAGACTTCTCCGAACTGGCTGTAACAGGTAATATGGACGAGGCTGCCTTCCAGGCCGTACGCGACAAGTTTGAATCCATCGAAACCCTTGACCTTTCGGAGATTGAAAATGAGACCTTACCCGACAATGCATTCGAGGGTATGGAAAACCTCCACACTGTCATCCTGCCCGATAACGTCACTGAAATCGGCGCCGAGACATTCAAGGATTGTGAGAACCTTGAATCGATTATCGTTCCGGGCGTAAGTTCGATCGGTGATGGTGCGTTCGAGGGCTGCACCAGCCTCACGAGCATCATTCTGCCTGCCACCACAGCATCCGCTCCCGAAGGCGCACCGGCCCGCTCTCCCCGCGCGTCGGCAGGAATCACGGCCGAATCGTTCCGCGGCATCAACCCCAACTGTATAATTTATGTGGGCGATACCGAAATTCCCGATTCAGACCACCTCAACATCATTCTCAACGTCAACGGCCACCGTGTGGCAGCGTCAGACATCATCCTCGACGCAGCCCATCCGTTTAACGCCCCGGCAAGCTTCAGCCTCGGCGACCACCGCATCTCCTTCGCCACCGAAATCCCCGGCTCGAACGGCAACGACGTGGACGGCGGATGGAAAGGCATCATGCTGCCCTTCACACCCACCGACATGGAGTATGGCGTAGAATTCGACAAACGCAACGGCAGCGGTCTCGCCCTCATATCATTCGACGATGAAAATTCCGAGGCTATGACCCACCAGACCTCCCTTAAAGCCAACCGCCCCTATATGGCTCATGTATGCGCTCCGTTCGAATCCGTTCCCGTGACCTTCTTCGCCGACGGTCAGTCCGAGGGTGACAACTTCGTGTATGACGTAGCCTTCACTCCGGTGCCCGAAGAAAACGTAGCCATCGGCAAGAATTTCTCGCTCTACGGCTCGTACGACGGCGACTCGCGTCTGGGCGACTGTCTAACCCTTGACGAAACCGCAGGCAAGTTCGTGATGGCCGACAGCACGGTGATCCGTCCCTTCGACGCTTACCTCTGCGCGAATGAAGGCGTCAGCGCCGCCGAATTCACTGTAGGATCTCATCCCCTCTGGATCCACAATCCCGAATCTGCAGGCGTGAGCGGCACCTATCTCTACCGCTCCGGTAAGATCGAACTTGTTTCAGCCACCGCTGGTGCGTCCATCTACTACACCCTCGACGGCTCCGACCCGGCCGACGCCGAAGGCTCACGCATCCTCTACACCGGCCCCTTCCCGATGACAGACGAAGCGCTCACCGTAATGGCTATGGCTGAATACAAGGGGTATGTATCCGACAACGTGACACTTGAATTCCAACTCAAGAAAGCGGCACTCGACTACGCTCTGGCCGCCAACTGGAACTGGATTTCGCACAATGTCGAGAAAGACATCGATGTAGCCGAATTCGCCGGCGAAGGCATCAGCCGCATCCTCTCGCAGACTCAGGAAGTGGTGCGCGATCCCAAAGCCGGACTCGTAGGCAACCTCAAGACTCTCGCGCCCGTCGTGACATACAAAGTGTGCGTCGACGGCGACGAATGGAACACCCGTCTCGAAGGCGTGGCCTTCGACCCCTCCGCTTCTGTAGCACTCCACCGCGGCTGGAACTGGATCGGCTGCCCTGTGGATGCTGACGCAAGCCTCCGCATCGAAGACCTCTTCGCCGACCTGGCAGTTGAGGAAGGCGACATGATCGTAGGCCTTGAAGGCTATTCGCAGGCCGACGCCGAAGGCGAATGGAAAGGCACCCTGAGCGCCCTCGCTCCCGGCTCGGGATACATGTATTTCAGCAACTCCGACAAAGAGTTCACATACACCCTGACTCCCGCTGCTGAAGAACCCGTCCACGCGCAGGCTCCGGCAATGACGGCCGGCGAATGGGTGGCCGACATCCACCGCTATCCCTCGGTGATGCCCGTGACAGCCATGCTCGTCGACGGCGAAGGCACCCCCGCTACGTCCGACGATTATGAACTCGCAGCATTCTGCGGTGATGAATGTCGCGGCACCGGCGTCAACATCGACGGTGTATTCATGATCAATGTTCACGGTAATACCGGCGACAAGATCGAATTCCGCTTCATCACTCCCGAAGGCGTCAAGATGATTTCTTCCACCAAGGTGAATTTCGACGAGAATCCTGCCGGCACACTGGCCGAACCTTGCGCTGTAAGCCTCTCCGGAACCACAGCCGCAGACGTCGTGGCCGCTGATTCCTTCGTGATCATCACTGAAAACGGAAGCGTAGTGCTGAAAGGCGACCTTTCCGAGGTGCTTGCCGTAGAAATCTACGACATCGCAGGCAATAAGGTGGCAGCCGCAGATGCAGCCAACGGCCACCAGCTCAGCGTCGACCACATCGAAACCGGCGTTCACATCCTCGTGATCCGCACCACCGAAGGCAACCTCTACGACAAAGTCATGATCAAATAAGCTCCCCCCGATACCTCAACCCGACAGGCTGCGCCGACGGTGCAGCCTGTCTTTTATTTTATCGGTTCATATTTTATAAGCTAAGACTTTTTGAGAAAGAATTTTAAAATGAAAGGGCCATAGTTTGTAAAATTCAAAATTTATTTGTAATTTTGCAGAGCAGACCGCCTGCAGAAGCCCCGGTCTTGGGGCAGAGGGTGGGACCTGTAAACGACGGGCATGCCTGAGGGCGTGCCGAGACATAATGAAAAGCGTTTACTCGACGCTCTTTCTTGACCATCAGAAACTTCGCAACTTTCTCAGGTTAGTCAGGATTGCAGCAAACGGTAGATGGCTTATGTGGATATGTAATCATTCACCGACAGCGTGCGCGAGAGCGTATGCCATCGGTGTATCTATACATATTCTGCGTGAGGCTTCTGCAAGTTTGCTCGTTCAACTAACCGGGCAATGCGAAGGCCTCTGATGGTGGAACGAGCAACAAGTAAGGTTCTCGCGCTTTTTTTTGCACCACCAATCATAACCGCCTGACAGGGAGCCTAAGGCAAAATGATTCCGCCATGGCGGCAGATTGCCCAAAGCAACATAACGCAACAAGATGTAACAAAATACGCGCAGCGCGGTCCGTATTACGCGGACTGAGCGCTGCGCGTATTTTGTTGTGAGCATCCGTCATTGCACTTACGAAAGCAACTTATCAAATAAAATAATTATTAATCTTCAAAAACCATTAAATCAATCGAGAAAAAGAAAAACAAATCAAACCCAACAATCAATTATCAAATCAAAATCAACTAAACACAATTAATTAAACCAATTATCAAAGCATTATGAAAACTAAATTACTCCTGATGCTCCTGTTTTTGGTGACTATTGTACCTATCTCAGTCAATGCCAGGCAGTTTGAGCCTTGGGAATATGATCATAGCGAGACTTGTTCAATAGAAGGTGAGACTGACTACAATGGAATGCCTTTATCCGGAGCGGATGTTTATTTCGCCATTACCGGAGAAAATACCGCAAAGGTAATCGGTGTCTACTCAGGTTCAGGATACTATATGAGCAATTATGGTGTAGAGATTCCTTCTGAAATTTCTTTTTACGACGATTCATCTTGGACCTATAAAGAATACACTGTAACTGAGATCGGTGACGGAGCCTTTAAGGATGAGAGCTATCTTCGCATGATTAGGCTGCCGTCAACCATCACCAAAATAGGCGACGAAGCCTTTATGGGATGTCAGGAGATCCAGAAGTTCGTAAACTCTCCTAATCTTGAGTCGATCGGTGACCGAGCCTTCCAATTTTCAACAGTTCGCAACATCACGTTCTATAGGAACTTTACTTTGGGAACAGATGCGTTCAAGAGCACATATTTATACACGCTCATTTGTCCTGAGGCAATGAAGGATGTTATAATCGCTTCAGCAAAAGCATCAGATAACAGCCCATATAACCCAATCAACAGCACTCATTTCTTTACATTTGGCCCAAATTCTAAATTTGAGGATGATGTTCTGTATGGAATGACCGGTAATGTAAAGACCTCGATTATCTACGGAGGTAATTATAAGGGCGACTATACGGTTCCGAGTACTGTTACAGAGATCTGTGACCAGGCGTTTGAGCAGGCGATGAATGTAACAAGTGTAACCATTCCGAGCAATGTCAAGAAGATTGGCTCGTACGCTTTTGCATTTTCTATGGGTCTGCGGCAAATTAATATGCCCTCGACGGAAGTAGAACTTGCCGTATCTGCTTTCAGCCGTGCGACATTCATTACATCGATTGATCTCTCGCACGCCAAGCTCCCGCTGCCGGACAGTGTGTGCATGGAAAGCATGGTGCTTCAGGAAGTAAAACTTCCCGCCGCCACTAAGATAATTCCCACGTCAGCTTTTGAGCAATGTCACCAGCTCAATAGCATCAATATTCCTGAAGGATTGACTACGATTAAGGACAGAGCCTTCGTATATTGCCAGTACGCGAATCTGGAGCTACCCTCATCCTTAACAAGCGTTGGTAAGGATGCCTTTGCAAATTGTGGTATCAAGAAGATGGTGGTTCCTGATGGCGTAGTCTTCTCCGGATCTTTCTATGAATGTAATTTTGAAACGCTGGAATTTAAATCAAATAAAGCAATTGAAGACAACCTTGCTGTATTTGACGGTGCAATTGTTCAAACGCTTGTTATTCCGTCAAACGCAGTTCTCTTGCCTACAGTTAATGTTCAGGGGATGTCGACGTTCAATGTTCCATCAGGCGTAACAACCATTCCCAACGGATTCTTTTACGACTCGAACCTTTCATCGATAACATTGCCATCCAAGTTAACGACTATTGAGGATTACGCATTCTGCAACAGTAAATTAACTACAATCACAATTCCGAGCACGGTAAATTCAATCGGTAAAAATGCGTTTGCAAATTGTAAGAATCTGACATCCGCTTCAATCTCATCGGCAGTTTCAACTATTGAAGAATCAACCTTTAGCGGATGTACTAAGCTCAGTCAGGTCATCATTCCCTCGGTCACTCAGATTAAGGGGAATGCGTTCAAGAGCTGTACGAGTCTGGCTTCGATTTCTCTCCCTAACACATTGACCCAAATCGGTGCTAATGCGTTTGAGGGTTGTACGGCTTTAACCTCCGTAACTGTTCCTATTAAAGTGACAGCAATCGACACGTACGCTTTCCGCGGATGTACGTCATTGACAACTGTCACGATACCGGCAAGTGTCAAGACCCTCGGAACATACTGTTTTTCGGGATGTACAAAACTGGCCAATATAACAATGGCAGAGGGCGCCACCACGATTGGAGCGTATGCATTCCAGAGCTGTTCAGCCCTCGTGAATATCTCCTTGCCCTCAACATTGACGTCCCTTGGCGGCAGCGTCTTCGCCGGCACAGGCATCAATGAGATCATAATACCGCCCAAGGTGCCTGCACCGTCTTCAACAACAGCAAACTATGATCCGCTCTTCAGCAAGACGACAATCAGAGCCTTACTCCCGAACACCTGGAGCAGTAAGACCTCCACGTATTCCAACGCTGTATTATATACCGGTTCCACAAAGCCGGAAAAAACTGACGACGGATTCTATTATGAGAATAGCAAGGCGCGTCTGCTTATGGCTCCATTGACTCTCAGCGGCGCTTATACTATCCCAAGCACAGTAACTCAGATTGCGGACAGGGCTTTCAAGAATTGTACCGAACTGACAGGCGTTACCGTGCCTGCAAGTATCCAGAGCATCGGAACATACTGTTTTTCAGGATGTACAAAACTGGCCAATGTACAGTTTAACGAAGGTCTGACAAGTGTCAACAGTTACGCTTTTGATGGTTGTACGGCACTTAAGAGTGTCTCATTCCCCGCAACTTTGAAAACTGTGGGTACATACGCTTTCAAAGGTTGTACAGGCATTACAAGCTTAGACTTTAAGGAAGGTCTGACCACTATCAATAATTACGCATTCAATTCAACCAAAGTTACCGATATCATCGTTCCCTCCACGGTGACCACGATAGGCACTTCGGCGTTCCCGACTACAATCGCGCGTGTAGTCTACAGATCCGGTCTGTCGTATTCATGGCCAACGGCGGCTGTCAAGATCACTTACCCTGCGGGTATGACAGTGGCCAAGCAAGCCGACGGTTGTGTAGCCGGAACATCCGGAACGTCAAAGACCCTTGTGGCTCTGCCTGTCACAGCCACACTTACAGATGGTAAGTACATAGTTCCCGCCGAATACTCCGCTATTGGTTCGGGCGTCTATAAGTTCAACACCAACGTGACCAAGCTGGTGATTCCCGGAACAGTCAAGACGGTTTCCGACGCCGCATTTGACGGATGCACCCGCCTGATCTCGGTAGAGTTCGGTGATGGTGTCCAGACTCTGGGCGCAACATCTTTCCAGGGCACAAACATCACTTCGGTATTCCTTCCCAACAGTGTGACAAGCGTAGGCAAAAACGCATTCAACAACTGTTCGAAGCTCCTCACAGCCGTATATCCTGAAGGTCTTGATGTCACATTCCCGGCAGCCACACTTAAGGGCGCAGTTCCCGAAGGCTACGAAATGGAATTTGCTTCTGACGGTTCGATGCTGGCAGTGAAGGGCACGGATAAGATCCTGCTCAGCGTACCCGCATCAGCTATCGGCGCCGACGGCACATATTGCTGGCCCAACGGCATCACCAAGATTGGCAAAAACGCCTTCTCAGCTTGCAGCACCCTTACTGAAATCGTCATTCCCGATGATGTAATGACAATCGGCGAAGGCGCATTTAAAGGACTTACCCAACTCAACACCATCGTGTTTGAGGATGGCGACAAGGGTCTGAACACCATTGAAGCCAACGCTTTCGCAGGCTGTACCGGTGTCACAACACTGATTCTCCCCACTTCTGTCGAGACAATTGCAGAAGGCGCATTCAGCGGCTGCGACAATCTGACCAAGGTGGTGTGCCCCGCCAAGTTTGAAGAACGTGCTAAAGCAGCCTTCGCCAACGCCACAATCATCGACTATCCCGATGATTGCAAGCGCGCTTACTTCACCCCGGACGGAATGCTCGTGGCCGAAACCCCGGAAGACAATCCTACGGTTTATCTGCTCGCCGTGCCCACCGACATCACACTTAATGAAAAAGGTGAGTTTGTAATTCCCGAATATGTAAATGTGATTTACGACGGAGCTATCGCCGGCGTAGAGAGCATCAAGTCGGTAATCGTGCCCAAAGATGTTGAGATAGGCTCAGGCGCTTTCCGCGGTTGCGAGCATCTGACCACTGTGGCCATTGCCGAGGGCGTAACCACTATCGGTGCGGAAGCCTTCGTTGGTTGCTCCAACCTCACCACTCTGATCCTTCCCTCCACTATAGATAATCTGGGAGAGAAAGCCTTTGACGGGTGCGACAATCTGTCCAAGCTTGTATATCCCGATTCCGAAAACCTTCAGGCCGCCGTGGCCGGCATCAATGTGCCGGAAACATGTCGCGTGATCGCTTATCCGGCTAATGCCCTGGCAGAGATTCAGCCTGACGGCCGAGTAATCGCCTACGATAAAAGCGGTCAATATGTATATCTGGTTGCCGTGCCCAATGATATGCCCCTGGAAGACGGCAAATACTATGTAGTAAATGATGATGTAAACTATATCTACGAAGGTGCGCTGGCAGGCTGTTCAAACATCACTTCGGTGTATATCCGTGAGGGTGTGACAGTAGGTAAAAACGCCTTTAAGGGTTGCGAACACCTCCAGACTGTCGAACTTGACGAAGGCGTTACAACCGTTATGGATGGTGCGTTTGCAAATTGCGATGGCCTCACCACAATCGTGCTGCCCTCGACCCTGACCAACGTAGGCAACGACATCTTCGCAGAATGTGACAATCTTCAGAAGGTAGTTTATCCCTCCTCGCTGCAGGAAGAGGTAAACAATGCCGGTCTGCTTGAAGGCACTGTCGCCATCGAGTATGATCCCACCAAGATGAGCATTTCAATTGATGAACTCGGGTATGTGATCGGCACACCCAAGGGCGAAGAAGGCCGTATCCTGGTGGCTGTCCCCAACAAGGTGGAATTAGACGAAAACGGCAACTTCAACATTCCCGATGGCATCACCGAGATCAACGGTGGCGCTTTGGCCGGTTGTGATATCACCTCTGTGATCATTCCCGAATCTGTCAAAACAATCGGAGCACACGCCTTCGAGGGCTGTGCAAATCTGCAGACAGTAGCTATCGGCAACAATGTAGAGACCATCGGAGAGAGCGCCTTCGCTAACTGCGACGCGCTCAACACCCTGATTCTGCCCAAGAGTGTGACCTCGCTTGACGAAACTGCGTTCGACGGCTGCGACAATATTACCAAGCTGGTATATCCCGCAACCGATGAGCTCCACGCCGCTGTAGCAGCCCTGAATCTCCCCGAAAACTGCAAGCAGATTGACTATCCCGCTACAGCTACACCTGTGATCGACCCCGAAACCGGTGTTGTCACAGCAACTGACGGCAACAAAGTTTATCTGGTTGCCGTACCTGAAGATCTGGCCCTTGAAGATGGTAAGTTCGTCGTGCCCGCCAATGTTACCGATATTTACGAAGGCGCGTTTGAAAACTGCCGCAACATCACTGAAATCGAACTTCCTGCGACTGTCAAGACCATCGGTGCCGGAGCATTCGCAGGATGTGAGAAACTCGAAGTTGTTGAAATCAACGAAGGCGTGACCACAATCGGCGAAAAAGCCTTTGAAGGCTGCAACAATATCGCTGTAGTGGTGCTTCCCTCCACCATCGATGAAGAGTCAATCCCTGCTAATGTGTTCGAGGGTGCTGAAGCCCTGACCAAAGTAGTAATACCCGATAATCTCGAACAGAAGATAACCGTAGGACAAAATGTAGCTACGGTCACCTATCCCGAAGGCGCAACAGTCAGCGTTGACGAAGCCACCGGCTGCGTTATCGCTGAAGTGAAAGGCGAAGGTGACGTGACCACAGAGAAGATCCTGGTGACCACCACTCCCGCTACCGCCGCTGTTGAAGGTACATTCACCGTACCCGAAGGCGTGACCACCATAGGCAAGGGTGCTCTCACCGACCTGACGGACGTCAAGGAAGTTGTTATCCCCGGCACCGTAACAGCAATTGGCGATGGCGCGTTCGAAGGCATGACAAACCTCACCTCAGTTGAACTTGGCGAAGGTATCAAAACCATCGGAGACAATGCCTTTGCCGGCACCGGAATCACAGAAGTGACACTTCCCGAAGGCCTCACCGAAATCGGCAGTGGTGCGTTCAGCGGCACTGCTATAACCGAAGTGACCGTGCCCTCAACAGTTGAAACCATCGGTGCCGGAGCATTCCAAGATTGTAAGGATCTGGCAGAAGTCAAGATTGAAAAACCCGCTGAAGGAGCTGAAGGGGGGCTGACCTCAATCGGCGACAACGCGTTCAGCGGTTCTGCAATCACCTCTGTTGAAATCCCCTCGACCGTTACCGAAATCGGCGATGGAGCATTCAAGGACTGTAAGGATCTCACAGAAGTCAAGATTGAAAAACCGGCTGAAGGAACTGAAGGAGGTCTGACCTCAATCGGTAATGATGCCTTCAACGGTGCCGCAATCACCTCGGTTGACATACCTTCTACAGTGACAACCATTGGCAACGGTGCTTTTGCAGGCACTCAGCTGACCGAAGTTGTGATTCCCTCAACTGTAGAGAATCTGGGCGAAGGCGTACTGGCAGGCTGTGACGACCTTGTTAAGGTAGTGGCTCCAGAAGGTGCCGAACTCGGTATCTCCGCACCCGCCGAAGGTGAGAAACCAGTGGCTGTGGTTACCTATCCCGCAGGAACTTCTATCGAAGTGACTGAAAACGGACTCGTAATCGGAACAGATGCCGACGGTAATAAGTCGCTTGTCTCCGTATCGGCCACTACCGAACACGAAGTTGTAATTCCTGAAGATGTGACCTCGGTAGGCGCAGGCGCCTTCGCAGGCTGCGGTCAGATCACCACCGTGGTTATTCCCGACAATGTGACCAGCGTGGGCGACGGTGTCTTCGAAGGTTGTGAAAACCTGACCTCTGTAGTTCTGCCTTCTGATATCACCGATGTTCCCTCAGACATTTTCGATGGCCTCGACAATCTCACCAAGGTCGTGGTGCCTGACAATGGCAGCGTTACCATCCCGGATGAAATCGCCGAGAACATCACAGTGGTAGAAGTACCCGGTGGCACCACCATTACCGTAAACGAAGAAACCGGTGCCGTGACCACCACCGCAAATGACGGCAAGACAGAACTGACCCTTGTTCCCACCGACGTAGAGAACTTTGAAATTCCCGCTGACGTCACATCCATCGGTCAGGGCGCATTCTCCGGCTGCGATCAGCTCACAGAAATCAAGATTCCGGAAACTGTAACCGAAATCGGCGACGACGCGTTCAAAGGCTGCACCTCGCTGGAAAATGTTGTTATCCCCGATCAGGTTACCGAAATCGGCAACGGCACCTTCGAAGGTTGCACCGGTCTGACCAACGTGGTCATCCCCTCAAATGTTGAATCTATCGGCGATAACACCTTTGCAGGTTGTGAAAACCTCACTTATGTGTACCTTCCCGCAAGCGTTACCACAATCGGTGACGGCGTATTCAACGGATGTACCTCGCTCGAAACAGTCAATATCCCCGAAACAGTGACCGCTATCGGCGACAACACGTTCAGCGGCTGTAGCTCGCTGACTGAAGTGACTCTGCCTGAAAATGTAGAGACTATCGGTGACGGCGCGTTCAACGGCTGTACTTCTCTGACCACAGTGGAAATCCCCGCTAACGTAACTGAAATCGGAGCTGAAGCGTTCAAGGATTGCGAAAACCTGAGCTCAGTGATCCTGCCGCCGACTGTCACCACCGTAGGTGAAGGCGCATTCTCAGGTTGCACCAACATGACCAAGCCCGCTTATCCCTCGACAATCGAGAATAATCCTTTCGAAAGCGGATACGCCGTGGTTTATAATCCCGAGACCGACGTGATCACTCCCGACGGATGGATCAAGGGCTCTGACTCAAATTCGATTATCTACGCTCCTGAATCTCTTGAAGGCAAATTTACCGTTGATAATTCAGTGTCTGAAATCGGAGCTAACGCTTTCGCCGGCTGCGAGCAGCTTAAAGGTGTCACAATCGCAGGTAGCGAAACCGAGGAGACGGACACCCCCGTTCACATCGGTGCCAATGCATTCGCTGCCAGCGGCGTGGAGACTCTCGATATCAACCGCAACTGGACTATCGAAGGTGAAAAGACTCCGTTCCCGGAACTCACCGAAGTCTCTATCGGCGAGAAAGTGACCGAAATCCCGGCCAACTCGTTCAATGGTTCTCAGCTCACCGAAGCCAATATCCCGGCTAATGTGGAAGTAATCGGTGCCGGTGCGTTCAACTGCGAGACTCTCACTGCAGTGAATCTTTCGGACGGTATCTCCACCGTAGAAGTGGCTGACGGAGCCTTCGGCAACGCGTTCACTGAGGTTTATATGGGTCGCCCGGTGGCAGGCACACCTTTCGCAGGCTCTTCTGTTGAAAATGTTGTGATCGGGAACGCCGTGAGCGACATCGAAAAGAGCGCGTTCGAGAATTGCGCCAATCTGACCGAACTGCACATCAGCTCGACTGTAACCGTCATAAGCGAAAAGGCGTTCTGCAACACCGGTCTCGTCAACGTAGTTCTGCCTCCGTCGGTACAGGAAATCGGAGCATCGGCATTCGCCAACAGTTCCGACCTCGATGAAATCGTCATCGGACCGAAAGTGACCAAGATCGGAGAAAAGGCTTTCGCAGGCACATCGGGTACAAAGGTTCATATCACAGCTCTCGTACCTCCTGCCGTAAGCGCCAACTCGTTCAACACCACCGACCGACTGCTCGTTCAAGGCGATGCCTCCGTAACCGCCTATAAAGCCGCCGACGTATGGAAAGGCTTCAACAATGTTTCCAAACTTCAGGAAGCCAACACCATAAACGTCACCGGTGCCAAGGCCTTCACGGGCAAAGCCGGCGATACCTTCCAACTCACCGCCGAGCTCTCTTATGTCCCCGGTGAAAATGAAACTGCTCCTGCAGACGAGGTTACTCTGAAGCATGTATTCTGGCGCTCAACTAATCCTGAGGTTGCCACAGTGGATCACACCGGTCTGGTAACGCTTCGTCAGGATCTCGACGCTCCCGCACAGACAAAGGCCATGCGTGCTCCCGCCGCTCCGGTCAAGATTGTCGCTGAATCGCTCTATGCCAATGGCCCGTCAGCCGAACTGGATGCTCAGACCGGCGACATGTCAGGAGTCTCCGACGTGATTTTCAACGGCACTCTGATCAACAGCAAGGACATAGAGGAAATCTATGATGTCAAAGGTATGCGCATCGATTCTACTTATGAAGATCTCGTACCCGGCGTCTACATGATCCGCCATAACAACGAAGTCAAGAAAGTGGTAAAACACTGATGCTTCTGATGTAATGTAATTCCAAGACACCCGTCGCCTCAGGCGGCGGGTGTCTTTCTTCTTTTCAATATAGTGACTCAAAGTCAACTTAAATGAAAAAGCTACTTCAGATAAACACAAATGTGGGGTGGAATGCCACCGGTCATCTCGCCGAGGCCTTAGGCTGCGCGGCAATGGATGCGGGTTGGCGTAGTTTCATAGCATACGGGCGCGACATGGACGGCACGCCGCTCAGCGCCTCCTCGCTCCTGAAAATCGGTTCGCGGGCCGACGTCTACCGTCATGGTCTGCTGACCCGTCTGAGGGACCGTCACGGGCTTGGCTCACTCGACGCCACCGCCGACCTCGTGCGACGCATCGACATGATTGAGCCCGATGTCATTCATCTCCACAACCTCCACGGTTATTATCTCAACTATCCGGAACTGTTCGGCTATCTTGCAAGGATAGACAGGCCGGTGGTCTGGACCCTCCATGACTGCTGGGCTTTCACCGGACATTGTGCCTACTTCTCGCTCGCCGGATGCGACAGATGGAAGTCGGGCTGCCATTCGTGTCCGCTCAAGAAAACCTATCCGGCCTCGCTGCTGGCCGACAATTCCGCAGTAAATCATGAACTGAAAAAACATACGTTCAGTACGGTAGCCCGTCTGCACCTCGTAGCCGTGTCCGATCGTCTCAGGGAAGTTATCGGCGAATCATTCCTGAACCGTTATCCTGTACAGACAATCTACAACAGCGTAAGTGTGCCGCGCCTGAACAAACCGAAGGCTTTAAAACCCACAGTGCTCGCTGTAGCCTCCAACTGGGACTTTCGCAAAGGTCTGCAATATATAATAGCCCTTAGAAAACATCTGCCGGAAAACATACATATACGAATCATCGGTCTGAGCCCCGGACAGATAGCATCCCTCCCGGCCGGTTGCACCGGATTACCGCGTATAAACGAACGCGAGAAGCTGTTCGGTGAATTCACCGCCGCGACCGTATTCATCAATCCATCGCTGGCGGAAACACTCTCGATGGTTAATCTCGAGGCATTGTCGTGCGGCACACCGGTGGTGGCATTCGACAGCGGAGGCATGCACGAGACCGTCACACCGGAGACCGGTATCATCGTACCGACCGGAGATGTCGAGGCTCTGGCGCAAGGGATCCTCGAAATTCTCGAACATCCGCAACGATTTCCGGCTGATGCATGCCGTAATCTGATTAATGAAAAATTTTCGCCCGAACATACTCTCGCCCGGTATTTACAGTTATACGAATCGATCCTGAACTGAATTCCATTGAATTCCATTAGCATAAAGCTATTGCATATTGTCTGAAAAGATTTTATCTTTGCAGTCAGACAATTATTATCTTGCACAACATATATGAAACACATCCTTCCTAAACTCGCAATAGCTGTTACTTCGCTCGCCGGTGCTTTCACACCTTTTTCCGCCGAGGCAAAGACGGCACCGATTGAAATAGACCGAGTGGAGCCGCCCCACTGGTGGACAGGCATGCGCCAGGACACCCTTCAGCTGATGCTCCACGGCAAGGACATCGCGGCAGCGACAGCATCGCTCGATTATCCGGATGTGAGCATCGTGGAGCAGGTGACAACAGATAATCCGAACTACCTGTTCCTGTATCTGAAAATCGGCCGGGAGGCCGCACCCGGCACTCTGGACATACACTTCAGGGAGGCGAAGAGGGAGACCACTCTTCCTTATGAGCTTAAGGCCCGCACCACCGACCCCGCAAACAAGAAAAGTTTCGACGCCTCGGACGTACTTTATCTGGTGATGCCCGACCGCTTCGCGTCGGACGGCCGCACGGAAAGCGAAGGTCTGGCGGATCTGGAGTTTGCGATCGGCGCCGACCGCTCCAAGCCAAACGCACGCCACGGCGGCAATATCGGGGGACTACGTCAACATCTCGACTACATCGACTCGCTGGGCGTGACGGCCGTATGGGTGTGTCCGGTGCTTGAGAACGACATGCCCGGGGGATCATATCACGGCTATGCCACCACTGATTATTACCGTATCGACCCACGATTCGGCACTAACGAGGAATGGAAAGAATTCATATCCGAAGCTCATGACCGCGGAATAAAGGTGGTAATGGACATGATTTTCAATCATTCGGGAAGCAATCACCCGTGGATGAAGGACAAACCGACTGCTGACTGGTATAACTTCCCCGACAAATTCGTGCAGACAAACTATCGTCTGTCAACCGTATATGATCCATACGCGAGCGACTACGATTACAAACGCACCGTGGACGGCTGGTTCGTGAAATCGATGCCTGATCTCAACCAGCGTAACCGCCATCTGATGAAATATCTAACACAGAACTCGATCTGGTGGATAGAAGAAGCGGGAATCGACGGCATCCGCATGGACACCCATCCCTACGCCGACTTCGATGGCATGGCCGGGTGGCTCCGGGATGTGCGCAAGGAATATCCCGGATTCAATATCGTGGGCGAATGTTGGTACGGCAACGAGGGCGGCGAAGCGTTCTGGCAGAAAGGGGCGTTCACCAACCGCAAGGGCGACCCGGAACTCGAGACGGTCATGGATTTCGTGCTGTCGATCAAGGCACGCGATGCGTTTTCTGGACAGACTGACCCGTGGCACGGCCTGAACGAGATGTACGACCACCTCGCGCTTGACTATCTGTTCCCTGACCCGAGTAAAATACTGACGTTCCTTGACAATCATGATACAGACCGCTTCTTGCTTGAAGAACCGGAAGATCTTGGATGGTGGAAACAGGCGATAGCCTTCCTGCTCACCACCCGCGGAATTCCGCAACTCTATTACGGCACCGAAATACTGATGAACGGTTCGAAGGAGGGCAGCGACGGCTACGTGCGCCGCGACATGCCGGGCGGTTTCCCCGACGATGGGACTGTGAACGCTTTCACCGGCAAAGGACTGACTCCAAAACAGCTCGAAGCGCAGGATTTCATGAAAAAGGTGCTGAACTGGCGCAAGGGTAACGATGTGATCGCCAAGGGCTCGCTGAAACACTTCATGCCCTATCAGGGCGTGTATGTCTATGAACGCCGGCTCGGCGACCGGCAGGTAGTGGTAATGATGAACGGCAACGACACACCCGTGAAAATGGATATGGAGCAGACTCTCGAGATTCTGCCATTCGGAACAGTGAAGCGCGACATGCTTTCAGGCGAGGATATAACCATTGAGAACGAAATGACCTTCGGTCCGCGCGCGCTTTACATACTGGAATGACAAGGATCTGTGAAAATACTCCGGAAAAGGTTGGTTATCAGAAAAAATAACTATCTTTGCGACATCAATCCGACTCTGCCATGAAACGATCCACCATCCTTATCCTGATATTGCTCCTTACGGCGAGCTCCGGCATACGGCTGCACGCACAGCTGATCCAGAAAGCTGAAGAACTGGTCCAGAAGGCACTCCACGATGGCCGAACCGATTCGGTGAACTCTGCAGACCCGCGAACCCTTGAAGAGCGGATGCGCGACGACTCAGTGCGTCTACAGGAACTCACCCTGCAGTTGCAGGATATGAAGCTGAACGAGATAATGTTGCGGTCGGAGCTTGACAACGCGCTTTCAATGAATCAAAGCGCGGATTCGGCCCGTCTGGCCCGGCAACGCCACAGCATCGACTCGCTGCGTGCCATCACTCAGGGCGTGCCGGTGGCTGTGGACGAGGACACGCTGTTCATGCTCTATGCCGAACGCGGCGGTTACTCAGCCCTCGACCGTGCGGAGATGCTTACGGAGGCTCTGACGAAAATCGGAAGTTCCCGAAGCGTGCGGCAGGACACCATCCACACCCTCGAAAACGATAACTACATCGATATAATGTACGGAAACCGGGTGCTCCTGAGCGTGACGGATCAGGATGCGCTCTGGCAGGGAGTGACGCGCCGGGAGCTGGCAGATGAGTATTCATTGATTCTGGATAACAAAATCCGACAGCTGAAGGATGGACACAGCACCATGCAGATAGTGAAACGCGCGGCTCTGTTCCTGCTGGTGCTGATCGTACAGTATCTCCTGTTCAGGCTCACCAACTATCTGTTCCGCAAACTGCGCCGACACATCATCCGTTTCAAGCAGCAGCGTCTCAAGCCGGTGATAATCCGCGATTACGAATTGCTGAACACCAAACGGCTGGGACGGATACTTATATTTTTCAGTAACGTGGTGCGCTACATCGTGCTGCTGATACAGCTGACGTTCAGTGTGCCCATCATGTTCGCCATCTTCCCGCAGACAGAAAAACTTGCAGTCAGGATATTCATGTATATCCTCGACCCGATAAAGATGGTGCTGAAAGCCATAGGCGAATACATTCCGAATCTGTTCATCATTCTGGTGATATGGTTCTGCATCAGATATCTGATAAAGGGAATACATTACATCGCCAAGGAAATCGAAAGCGAAAAACTGAAAATCAACGGTTTCTACCCCGACTGGGCGCGCCCGACATTCAACATCATCCGCTTTCTGCTCTACGCTTTCATGATAGCGATGATCTACCCCTATCTGCCAGGAGCTGATTCAGGTGTGTTTCAGGGAATATCGGTGTTCGTCGGACTTATCGTGTCGCTGGGATCAAGCACAGTTATCGGCAATATAATAGCCGGACTGGTAATCACGTACATGCGACCGTTCAAGATCGGTGACCGTATCAAGCTGAACGACACCACGGGCAATGTGATAGAAAAGACTCCGTTCGTGACACGCCTGCGTACTCCCAAAAATGAGGTGGTTACGATTCCTAACTCGTTCATAATGTCTTCGCATACGGTGAACTACAGCGCGTCGGCGCGCCAATACGGACTGATAATTCACACCACCGTGACAATCGGATATGACGCTCCGTGGCGCCAGGTGCATCAGCTGCTCATCAATGCGGCGCGTCTCACGCCCGGCGTGCTGAGCCATCCGAAGCCCTTCGTGCTCGAGACAGAACTGTCGGACTATTACCCCTGTTACCAGCTCAACGCATACATCAAGGATGCCGATCGTCTGGGCGAGATCTATTCCGCACTTCACCAGAACATTCAGGATGTGTTCAATGAGGCCGGAGTGGAAATCATGTCGCCACACTACTTCGCCTCGCGCGACGGAAGCGCATCCACCATCCCGGAAGATTATCTTAAAGGCAAATAGAGTCGGGGGGCATCCTCATCTTTGACGGGCAAGGAAAAAACGGAATCTTTTAATGATATGCCCCAAGGCGAAGGCAAGCATGAGAAATCCGATCTTGCCGTGAACTCCCCCGATAGGCGCATGTACGCCGGAGGCAAGCCAATGCGCAAAGGCTACAAGTCCGCTTAGCGCCACGATCACCGTGAGCCACCAGAGGATGCGCGTAACCACACTTTTCTGCTTGCGGAATTTCGCAAACCAGTCGCTACGGCCGAAATGAAGATAAATGTGCACTGCGATAACTGCCATAAAGAGACACCCTAAGCCTATATGCACCCACACCGGCCACACGCCGGAACTATGCGTGAATTCCAATTGCACCGCTGATAGAAGCATGACCACCACCAGCAGAAGCAGGATACGGTTGCAGAGACGGAGTTTTTCGGATTTTTTCATAGTCAATGCTTAGATTCAGTCCTGAACAATGCGGCCGGGATAGGCCTCGAGGGCATGACGCAGCACATCCATAGCCTTGCCGAGTTCCTCTTTATTGAGTACATAGGCCATACGCACTTCGTTGCGCCCCATGCCGGGGGTAGTATAGAAACCGGATGCCGGCGCCATGAAGATGGTCTGGCCTTCGTACTCGAACTCTCGCAGGCACCACTGACAGAACTTGTCGGCGTCATCAACCGGCAGACTCACCACAGTGTAAAACGCACCCATAGGGATGGGACTGTAACAGCCGGGAATTTTGTTGAGGCGATCTATAAGGAACTTTCGCCGTTCCACATATTCATTATATGTGGCAAGCATGTAATCGGAAGATGTGTCAATGGAGGCCTCGGCCACGAGCTGGCCGAGCAAAGGCGGACTCAGGCGTGCCTGACAGAATTTCATGACGTTTTTCTTGAGTTCCTTGTGCTTCGTGATGAGCGCGCCGATACGAATACCACACTCGTTGTAACGCTTTGACACGGAGTCGATAAGCACGACATTGTGCTCGATGCCGGGAAGATGAAAAGCGGAGATGTACGGAGCGCCGGTGTAGCAGAACTCTCGATAGACCTCGTCGGAAAACAGGAATAGGTCGTGTTTGAGCACCAGATCGCGTATCTGCAACATTTCCTTCATCGTGTATAGATATCCGGTGGGATTGTTCGGGTTACAGATCAGGATGCCTTTTGTTCGAGGCGTTATGAGTTTTTCAAACTCCTCGAGAGGCGGTAGTTCGAATCCGTCATCGATGCTCGACGGTATGGTGACGATCTTCGCTCCGGCTGATATGGCGAATGCCATATAGTTGGCATACGCGGGTTCGGGCACTATTATCTCATCGCCGGGGTCAAGACAGGCCATGAAAGCGAACAGCACGGCTTCCGAACCGCCGGTGGTGACGATAATGTCGTCAACATTCACGTCGATATTGAAGCGATGATAATATTCGCGCAGCTTCTCGCGCAGAGACAACAATCCTTCCGAGGGGCTGTATTCGAGCACCTTACGATCAATCTTACGAAGAGCTTCCAGGGCTTCGGGCGGAGTGGGGACATCAGGCTGTCCGATGTTGAGCCGGTAGACCTTAAGGCCGCGGGCTACGGCCTCGTTAGCCAGAGGGACAAGCCGGCGTATGGGGGATGCGGGCATTATCTCGCCGCGTTTTGATACTTCAGGCATTTAAGTAAATTCATATTAACTTAAGGCAACAAATTTACTATATTTTTTCCACTCCCGAAACTTACCGGCCAAAAATCGGCCGATAAATCTATTCTGGGAAGAGAAACGATGATGAGCGGTGTTATTTCACGTTAAGTAATGTAAGATCCCTAAACCAAAAGCCATGACATCTATAAAAACAAAATTTCGCCCGTCGGCCATCGATGACCGTGAGGGTACGGTCTACTATCAGATTATCCGTCACCGGAAGATCAGGCAGATCCTTTCAGAATACAAATTGAAACCTTCGGAATGGGATGAGCGCCGCTCCTCGGTGTGTGTGTCAGGAACCCCGGAACGTCGAAGATTCCTCAGCGCGGTACGCGAGCGCATCCGACGCGATATCGAGCGTCTGGGGAAAATAGACCGACAATTCGAATCGTCCGGACTCGCTTATACGACTGATGATATAATTGACGAATTCCAACGCTATGCCTCCGAAAGCCGGCTGTTCACCTTTATGCAGACCCTGATCGTGCGCTTCAGGCAAAACGGCAATCTGCGGACATCGGAAACATATACGGCCGCACTCAATAGTTTCAAGAAATTCCTGTCGAGTCTGAATTCCTCCGAAGAATTTCCCTCGGCCGAAAATATAAGGCTCGACAGCCTTACTGCCGATCTGATGGAGTCATACGAGGCATGGCACCGCAAACGCGGGGTCTCGTACAACACCATATCCTTCTACACACGGATTCTGCGGGCTGTGTACAACCGTGCTGTCGAACTTGACCTGACCGATAACAGAAATCCTTTTCGCCATGTCTACACCGGAGTGGATAAGACCGTGAAACGCGCAGTGTCTCTCTCCACCCTCAAAAAGATATGCTCTCTTGATCTATCGGCCACTCCCCGCCTCGACTTCGCACGCGATATGTTCATGTTGAGTTTTTATCTGCGAGGAATGAGTTTCGTAGACATGGCATTCCTCAAAAAGACAGATCTGTGCCACGGATATGTCACATACCGACGCCGCAAGACGGGGCAACGACTCACCATCAGCTGGACCAAAGAGATGCAAGCCATAATCGAAAAATATCCCGTGAACACCTCGGTGTACCTCCTCCCGATAATCCGCTGTCCGGACACTAACGAACGTAAAGTCTACCGTAACACAGCTTATGCCATAAACCGGAACCTAAAACGCATAGCTGAACTGACAGATATTTCCATTCCGCTCACACTCTATGTGGCGCGCCACAGCTGGGCTTCGACAGCAAAGTCGATAGGTATTCCGATATCCGTAATCAGCGAAGGAATGGGTCATGATTCTGAAACCACGACTCAGATTTATCTCGCCAGTCTTGACACCTCTGTAATCGACCGCGCCAATAACCGCATATTGGCTTCTCTCAAATAATCTCCATTCACACAACAATGAGCGCCCCCGACCGGCTCCGGTCGGGGGCGCTCATTGTCATTGACTCTTAAACAGAGTGTAGGTCTGATTACAATACACTGTCTATCAGGGCTCTATTGCGCCTTAGCTGACGTTTTGCTAAACATTTGGCTATTTAAGAGCCTCATCCGGAAAACCGATTACCATTTTTTTGAATGGATATTCAATCATTTTCAGAAATAATTCGTAACTTTGCCGTTGATTAGCAATTCTCCGCGATTGAGTGTCTACACTCTGTTTAAGAGATTGTAAACAGGATTGTCGCCCCTGAATCATACAAAATGCGGCACAACCACCGGGAAAGTACCTGTACAGGCTAATCCCTGAGATCCGAAACGAATGCAGCCGGACGGTTGGATTATAATGCGCGACAAAGTCGTCAGGACCCACCTCGCACTATAGGATAAAATGTAGGCTAAAATGAATGAAAATATAAAGGAAAACGACAACCACTCACAATGGTTCGCCATTAAAACGCCACAGGATTTCAAAGCTGAAGGGGTACTGAAAGACAAATGCGATGAAATATTCTTTCCAAAAGAAACCGTTATCGGTCCCGGCAAACGCCCCAGGCAAAAAGCCGTAATTCCACACGTGCTTTTCATCAAGACTACACACGACAACGCCCTCGCGCTTGAAGACCTGGGCCGAAAACATCCGGAACAGAATATCCCGTTCTGGATTTACCGTTACCCCGCCGACAAACGAATCCAGATAATACCGCAAAGCTCAATCGAGCTATTACGGCTGCTCACCGCCGACGACTCTACGCAATGCCGGATATACACCGGACATGAATTTAAAGAAAAAGAGCTCGTCAGAGTAACAGACGGCATATACAAAGGATACCAGGGATATGTACAACGCGTGAAGAAGAACAAGCACGTCATCGTAAAAATCGAAGGCGTATGCATGGTTATCCTTCCTTATATACATCCCGATCTTCTACAACCGATCACGGCGGAGACAAACTAAACCAATTCATTGATCCCCGAGACCATACATACCGAGGCAACCACGGTTGATGCACTCACCGACCACGGCACCCGGATAGCCCGCGCGGCCATCCGGGCCGGGATGTTTAATGTCGGCCACCTCCCCACACCTACCGACAAGAGCCTCCGGCAGGAAGCCCGCCAATGGCTTCATGGCACATCTGCCCTGCTGCCGCGACTCACGGCCGCGGAGATCCTACCCCTCATTACCGTATACGACCTCGTTCACCGCGTGGCGTTCCGCTGTCCGGCTGATACCGTTATGATCAACCGGCATGTCTTCCGCGCGTTCGATGCCCTCGTACACGGCGACTCAGCCGTAGACCAATACGACATGTACCGCGCCATAAAAGCCGGGCTTGACCGCCGCGACAGCGCCTACTTCGACCGCACCATGCAGTGGAACACCATAACCCTCGGCCGCTGGCACCGGCAATTCCGCCGCGGCACACCCGACGCCCCCCTGAGCGACTACGACACCCTCAACCGCGTAGCCATCCTTCTGAGCGATGACCTGTGGGCTTACGAGGCCTCCAACCAGGCAGCCTTCAAACACCGCCTCTTCATGGCCCACCGTCACTATCTCGACGCCCCCGAAGTCCTCGACCAACGCACCCTCCGCGCCCTCGACCACTTCCTCACCGCCTCCCGCCCCTTCCTCACCGAAGCCGACCACACCCGCCACCGGTCAGAGTTGGATATGTACCTCATCTCCA
>CAMWNG010000011.1 GCA_947175575.1 uncultured Bacteroidales bacterium
ACTAAAATAATCGTCTCGACGCTCTGATATTACGCCTTTATAAGGGATTTTATAGATTAATAATTGAGAAATAGGGTTCTGTAACTCAGCATTTCAAATAGGGAGGTGAGAGGGTCAACGTCCCCGTCGCGTCTCTCCCATTGACCAAGATAGTCTCCGGCGAGGCAGCCAACCCTATAAAAAATTAGTAATTATCCGCCCGCGCGACATCGCGTCGCACGGGCGGCTTTTCGTCTCAAATACGTTATGTAAGCTGTCGATAGAATCCGTATTATACTGCGGCAAGATAGAAGTCGCGGCTCTGCGACCATCCCTGCGAGGTGTTGCGCACTGTCAGAGTGACCAGGCCGGACATCAGTCCGGGGGTGTTGCGCACGCGATTGATTAGTTCGCCTAACGAGCCGATGCCGCTGCCTGCGAACTGAAATACCTGACGCCCCATTATGGTGGCGCTTGCAAAGAGATTGTCGGTTGCGTTGATGTTTGCCATTGTTCAGAGGAGATTTTAATGTTGCGTCTTATTGACACTGCAAAGTTACGCCCTGATGTGTGTAAAAATATTGCACACATATGTAAAATAATTAAAAACACCCGAAAGCGCGAAGCTTTCGGGTGTTTCATATTGTGGAATTAAGGATTTATTTCACGAGGAGCTTGAAGGTGAGATCGCCTGCCTTAACGACGTAGACGCCGGAGGTCAGCGGGCCGAATGTGGCACAGCCGGTGGCACTACCTACGGTGCGGCCGGAGAGATCGGTGACAGTTACCGCTACGCCTTCCGCGGCAGTGACAATGATATTCTGACCATTGACACGAGCACCCGCAACCGTCTCAACTGACACGTCCGCAACGCCTTTCGAAATCACATCCATTATCTTGGTGGTGAGGTAGAGATTCGGGAAAACGGCGTTCTGCATCACACACACCACTCCGAAAGCGTCCTTCAGGAAGGTTGTCACGCCGTCCTTTATCTCATAGCTGTCTGTAGCCAGAGGAGTGCCGACGAGGTTCAGTTCGGCATCCAGATAGGGTTCGCCGTCAAACCATGTATATGTAGTGAATGTATCACCTACCTTAAGCTGAGACGAGAGGTCGACACAGCCGTCTACGGCTTCCACTTCGAGCGGTGCCTGACCGGAATATCCATAAATGTCATAGTTCCTGTCGGCCGGCAGGGTGGTGAAAGTGAAATAGTTGCTTTCAAGATGAACCACGCGGAGCGAGGGCGCTACGCTTAGATCAATAGTCTCGAACTTGTTATTGGCGATGAACAACTGGTCAAGAACCGGCAGTTTTGAAAGATCAAGCTGTGAGAGATTGTTACCGGTAAGTTCAAGATTCCACAGTTTGGGATTATTGCTTACGAATTCTTCGAGTCCGGAACGGTATGCATAGAATGCTTCCAGACGTTTGAGGGAGGAGATATCGATTTTCTTTATGTCGTTGTCGCCTGCATCGAGCATTTTGAGTTGTGCGTATTTCTCGATTACGGGTTGAAGGTCTGTGAGACCACAGCCGGTGAGGCGCATTTCCTTCAGTGCGGGAGATTCAGGAAGTTTGATATTGTCGTTGCCCGCTTTAGAGAACATCAACGAGAAGTATGAGAGATCTTTGAGCGAGGACATATCGAAAGAGGAAAGCGGGCCTACAGCGAGCGAGATGCCGGAGAGACCATCATCTTCTGTGAGTGAGTAGCACTTGACTTCGGCGCCGGCAGTCACGGGAACCTCAAAATGTTGTACCTCGGTGGAAAGAATGTAAGGCTCCAGTTCGCCATTACCGGCCCAGTCGATATAGATTGCGGTATTGGACTTTTTGCCTGTGACTGACATCTGGCCTATGCCATCCAGTAGGGTCTTGAACGAGCCCCAGACGTAGTCAGGCTTTTCTGTGGGCTGGACATCGGTTGTGGTAATGCGTGCGGCGTCCTTGAAGTCGGGGAATGCAGGATTGCTCATGCGGCAGAAAACTTTGCCGATAGAGGTATCCTTGAACGAGAAGCGGCCGTTATTGGCGTTGATTATGTTTTCGTCAACGGGAGTGTCGGTTCCGGCGAGATACCAGCTGAAAACTGTCGGAGTGCCGTCGGCGGCCGCCAGATAGTCAACCAGACTGATCACGGGGGCGGTCATGGGGAGGGTCACCACGTTCTGGGGCGCGTAAGTGTATTTCTCGAATGAGCTTGCGGCAGGCATATTTGCGAAGGTGTAATCATTCAGGGAGATATCCACTTCTTCGAGAGGAACATAATCCGGGAGTTCGAACTCGCTGAGGTGGTTGCCGGCAGCCTTGAATACACGGAGCGATTCACAGTCGCGGAAAGAGAATACTGAAATATTGTTTCCGGAGATATTCAGTTCCTCGAGCAGGTTTATTTTGAGATACGGGAATTCTGTCAGACGGTTGTTGGCCACATTGAACTTGCGCCATTCGCCTGCATTGTCGTAATCGAATGAGGTGAGGGCGTTGTTGGCCAGATTGATATCTGTAAGGATATTCTTTGTGAACAGTTCGTTAACACCGCGTAAAGATATTGTGGTGAGCTTGTTGCCGCTGAGGTCGAGCTTCTGGAGTCGAGAGTTGTATTGCAAAACGATCGATGGCAACTGACATTCCGACAGAATTAGAGTGTTGAGTGCGCGGGCTTCCTTTAAGTCGACATTCAGCAGACGTTGACCCTTTACGGAGATGGACGTGAGCTGATCGCCCTCTGCGGTGTAGATTGTTATGGTTCCTGCGCGCTTGCCCTTTACATTTGGTTCATCTGTGGGCTGGTCGGAGAGAGCTTCGAACGGAGTCTTGACCCCATTACCGAAGTCGATGTAGAAAGT
Source organism: uncultured Bacteroidales bacterium (assembly GCA_947175575.1). GTDB lineage: Bacteria > Bacteroidota > Bacteroidia > Bacteroidales > Muribaculaceae > CAG-873. The sequence goes on from CAMWNG010000011.1 coordinate 2,832, forward strand.
CTTGGGAGCATCCGTGGTGGCGCCGGCGATGCCGATGCAGAAACTGAGGTCTGATTCGCTGGAGGCGAAGCGCAGCGATGCGGTGGCGGAGGGTTGTCCGAAGTCTGCTTCCGACTTGACCATGAAGCGAGACGTGGTCATGTTGTAGAGGTCGAATACATTGTTCGAGAATTCGGCTACAAGACTGTCGGTGAAAACCTGATTGAGTGTGAGCTTGCCGTCGGCATAGGTATAAGCCTGCTGGTCGACAGGTGTTTTCTGGCGGGGATCGGTGGATTTGATGCTGTAAAGCTGTACGGATGTCACTGTGCCTTCGCGCAGAACCTTGTCAGAGAAGTCAATGGTCGATCCAACCTTATAGCTACGTTCCACGGGGATATCGTTCTGGTAATATGTGTAGTCGTGGTAAACGGGCATGGGGAGCTTGCTGTACCACATATAGTTGCGGCTCAGGTTCAGGTTGATGAGCTTTTTCTGGTTTGAAAGGTCGATGGAGGTCAGGTGATTGTTCGACAGATAGAGATCCGTGAGCACGTCATTCTGACTGAGGTCTATATCCTCAAGCAGATTGCCTGAAAGGAAAAGACGTGTCAGGTTCGGGGTTTTCGTCAGATCTATGTTTTTAAGCTTGTATTCGTTATTTACCGATCCGTCATGAGTGGCGTAGAATTCGGTGAGTTTGGGGCACGGGGAGAGGTCAACCGACGTCACCTTGGTATCGCTTACGTTTATTATGATAAGTTCGGGATTGTTGGTGAAATCAACGTGGTCGACCGCTGCACCGTCAATGGAGAACTGCTTGAGGCGGGGACAATTGGATGTGTCGCCACTGAGGAGGGTAGGGGTGTTATAAGCCACGAATGATTCCAGTGCCGGATAGTCGCGGAGATCGAACGCCGGGTCGAGATTTTCGACCATAGAGATGGACATTATGCCCAGATAGGGCTTCTCCGCACCTATGATCATAGGTTTTTTATTGCAGGGGTTGTCATCGGCATATAGCGCGATGAGGTTGTGCATGTGGCTGAGGTCGAGTGATTCGAGCTCGTTATAGGAAACATTGAGCACTTCGACATTCTTGAGAGCCGAAAGGTCTACCGAGGACATATACAGGCCTTCGAGCATCACATAGTCGATCTTCGAAGGATCACCGTAAACGGTCACATTACCGGCAGCGGAAACCGTGCCGCTGAAAGTCGAACCGGTCATGCCTGCGCTGCCGATAGTTGCTTGTTTTACCTCCATTTCGGTGAGGCCGTAACCACAGTCGACATCGACATACATGGGTTCGGTGGCGCCTAATTCAAAATGGAACGCGTTGCCCTCGCCCACATTGTCGTAGATGTTGGTGTGGAAGCTGAGGATCACCTGACTGTCAGAGCTGTTCTGAGCCGAGATAGCAGGGGAAATGGCCAGCGAGAGTCCGGCCAAAGCTCCGATGATTGATTTATTCATAAAAAATACTTTATATTACCGGGAATGAAAGAAATAACAAGCCCGGGAAAGGTGGATGATTAGATTTTGTGCAAAATTACGATTTTAATGGCAATTTGCAAAAGAAATGGCTGAAAATTGCATCTCAGCATAAAATATTTTGCTCAGGAAGGGGCGGTGCGGTCATAAGACTTACCAAAGTGCGAGCCACAGCCGTCGGATCCGAACCTTCCACAGAGACCCCGCCACTGATCTTTCCGGATATGCTGAAAAGACGAGTGCCCTCGGGCAGTTCGGGCGCCACCGGTGCGTCTCCGGCCATGACGACGGCAGCCGGCGCATCGGATTCGGATGCAAGCCGTGCCAGCATCTCGTCGGCCGTACACGGATAAAAACGTCCTCCTGTATTTTGTGCCAGATGTGCTCCGTTCTGTCCCGCGGCCACAGTGAACGCGACGCGGCAACCTGTGGCGACCAACTGTCTGACCGCTTCGACCGAGCCTTGTGAGCCAACCCCGATTATCGCCACGCGCATTGCCGGAAAAGTCAGAGAGGCAGCCGAACGGCGTGTTTTGGCCAAAGGGCGCGAATTATGCCCAGCCCGATAGTCCTCCATTCGTCTTTCGAGATAATTGTCAGCCATTTCTGCGTGAATTGAATCGTCGGGCAGCAAGTGCCACGGCTATTGTACCGGATGAATATTTATCGCGCAGATCGGAAGGGACAGGAGCGTCCGGAGCCACTCCCGCGCAGATCTCGTCGAATGCCTTGCGGGTCAGATAACGCGAGAAGTCGGAAATCATGTCCTCGTCGATCAGGCGTGCGATATGGTTCAGGACGGTCTCGGTCTTGAGTCCGCGGGTCTCGGCTATCTCGCCTAAGGCGAGTCCGGCGTTGTGGAGCAGCAGAGTAGCCTTGTAGGTGGACCCTTCCGGCATCGAGGCACTCAGACCGTCGAATTTGCGGATCGCGGCAATAAATTTCCGGCCGTAACGTGCGGCCTTACGCTCTCCCACGCCGCTCACGTCCGTGAAATCTTCGTAGGTGAGCGGATGGCGTCTGGCCATGTCGAGCAGGGTGGCGTCGCTGAACACAAGATAGGCAGGCACACCAGAGCGCGCGGCCACTGTCTTGCGCACACCCTTGAGATGTTCGAAAAGCTGAAGTACAGGATCGGTGGGAGTCTCCGGAGTCTTACGCGCACTTTTTTTCTCTTTTGCCTCGGGCAGTTCAGGTTCGGCGAGCATCACGGGCATCTCGCCGCGGAGCACTCTCCAACCCATAGGTGTCACCTTGAGGTGGTTTGATTCGTCGTAAGCCACATCGAGCAGTCCCATCTGAATCATCTGCACGATGTAATTGTTCCATTTGAAAGCCGGGACATCGCGTCCTGCGCCGTAGGTCCGGATGGTGTCGAAGCCCTCGCGGCGCAGGTCGGCGCGGGCCGAGCCGCGCAGGATGTCGGTGAGCATGAAGATGCCGACGCGGCCATCGGTGCGCACCACGGCGCTTGCGGCCTTCTGCGCCAGAACCGTTCCGTCAAACCTCACTGGCGGATGCAGGCACACGTCGCAGTTGCCGCAGTCGGCCGGTGCCTCTTCGCCGAAATAGTTCAGCAAGACGCGGCGGCGGCATACGTTTCCTTCGGCATACCGCTGCATCTGTTCGAGTTTTTCGGTGTCGACCTGCGGACGCCCCGATTCCTCGATAAATTTCTTGCGGCGGATGACATCCTGGAAAGAATAGAAAAGGACAGTCTCTGCGGGCAGTCCGTCGCGTCCAGCTCGGCCGATTTCCTGATAGTAACTTTCGATGTTGCCCGGAAGATTGTTATGCACCACCCAGCGTATGTTGCTCTTGTCGATTCCCATGCCGAAGGCCACGGTGGCGCATATCACCTGCACGTTTCCGTCAGTGAAGGCGCGCTGTGCGGCGTTGCGTTCACGCGCATCCATGCCGGCGTGGTAGACAGCCGAACGTATGCCGGCTTCGGACATGGCTTTGTGCATATCCTCGGCTCCGGCGCGCGACAATGTGTAGACTATTCCGGAGTCGTTGGGATATTTACGCACCAGGGCGCGCACTGCCGCCACGCGGTCTTTTTTCGACGCGCCCTGCACCACACGCAGCGATAGGTTGGGCCGGGCGAACGAGCCTGTCCAACGCAGCGGGTCGCGCAGCCCGAGCTGTGCGGCTATATCGTCGCGGGTGAGACGGTCTGCCGTGGCTGTGAGCGCGAGCATCGGAGTGTCGGGGAACCGTTTCTTTATCACATTCAGCTGTGTATATGTTGGGCGGAAGTCGTGTCCCCATTGCGAGATGCAGTGAGCTTCATCGACCGCGAACAGCGACACCGGCATGCGGCTCACCCACAGATCCAGATCCGAAAGCAACCGTTCCGGCGAAATGTACAGCAACTTTATCTTTCCGTCGAAAGCTGCCTGCACGATGTCGCGGTTCTCGCTCTCCGGGCGGTTGGAATGAATCGCGGCCGCAGGAATTCCATTAGCCACCAGAGCGGCCGTCTGGTCTTCCATCAAGGCTATCAGGGGTGAGACAATCACGGCACACCCCTCGGCCATCAGGGCCGGAATCTGATAGCAGAGTGATTTCCCGCCTCCGGTAGGCATAAGCACCAGCGCATCGCGTCCGGAGGCGACCGCTTCGATCACCTCGGACTGTCCGGGGCGAAAACGGTCGTATCCGTAGAACTTCTTGAGCAGCGCGAGGGCCCGGGTGCGGATAGCTATGGAATTCATTCCACAAAGTTACGTAAAAAAACGATGAATGGAATAAGGGACGGCAAAAAAAGACTTTTTTTGAACGGTCGGCACGCCGTGCTTTCATTTTTCAAAAAAAAGTAGTAACTTTGCACTTTCAAACGCGATAATTCATCTACAAAATATTTATGGCAACAACAGCTGATTTCAAGAACGGTATGTGTCTCGACATCGACGGCACCTACTACTTCATCAAGGAATTCCTGCACGTAAAACCCGGCAAAGGCCCCGCTTTCGTGCGCACCAAACTCCGCAATGTCAAGACCGGTCGTATCATCGACAAGACCTGGAACTCGGGCGTAAAGGTTGAAGAAGTGCGCATCGAGCGCCGTCCCTACCAGTTCCTCTACAAGGACGGAGACGACTACAACTTCATGCACACCGAAACCTTCGAACAGGTAGCCATTCCCGGCGAAAGCATCGAAGGCGTACAGTTCCTCAAAGAAGGTGACATCTGCGAAGCTATGGTTCACGCCGCTTCCGACACCATCCTCACCTGCGAAATGCCCACTTCGGTGGTTCTCGAAGTGACCTACACCGAACCCGGCATCAAGGGCGATACTGCCACCAACACCCTCAAACCCGCCACAGTGGAGACCGGTGCCGAAGTACGCGTTCCCCTCTTTGTCAACATCGGCGACAAAGTGAGAATCGACACACGCGACGGTTCTTACCTCGAACGTATGAAAGCCTGATTAATCTATTAAGGCTAAAACCTGACGGGCGATTATCCGCGGATAATCGCCCGTCAGGTTTTTTGTATCTTTAAGTACAGACCACTTACTTATTTCGAGTTTTTCAATTCTTCCCAATAGGGATCCGAATAGCGTTGGTCCTTGTAAAGAGATTCGTCGGGAATGGTGATGTAGACGGTGTAATTATCTTTATCATAGTTTTCCACCTTCTTTCCATCGAGGTACAGCTCCGGCGGGCGGACACCGTTTGCATACCATTTATATTGGAAGTTCCAACTATAATTAGCCCGCGGCCAGTCGAATCTAAAGTCAACCACTACATCTTTTTTTTCTCTCGTGGTGTATTTAGCGAAATGAACTGCCACTGCAAAGAAAACCGCATTGCATAAAAATCGTCCGTCATCCAGATAATACTCTTTTTCAGACATCCCGCGGAGTTTTATGAACTGAGAATGTACCCGCCTATATGTATAATAATTGGTGAGAGCGTTATAAGGATCAAATTTTGTAGGATCGAAAAGCCTGTCATTTTCATCGAATACATAATCGTTATCATCAATCGGGCGCACCCAATAGCGTTTGATCTCCACTTCCTCCTCATTAATGTAGAGATGGAATTCATCGTTTATGATTGACGGGAGTTCCGGGTCAACAGTGAATAGATTCTGGCCATCATTACCCAAGAGAGTAATGTGGAAATATGGTTGGTGTGTTATAATGGTAGGCTTTACATCATCTTCCGAACACGAGGTGAGTGAAACCAGAAGTACAAACATAGAGCAGAGCAGACATGCCAAGGCCGGATTGCTATTTTTTGAATACCGCATATTCTTGTATGTAATAGTTAGTAAATTGACTTGGAATTGTGAAAATGAATTCAGTTTTGCAAATATACAGAGTGAATTTGTGATAAACAAAATAGATCGCTATAATTTAAGTGTTTTTAAGATATTCATTGATGTATCGAAGACATTGGCCAGGCGGTGAGATTTACGGATGAGCCTCCGCGGAGGGAGAAAAGTTCAGCTCCGGTCTGGTCCGGAGCAGCGTAAGTGAGCAGCGTGAGGACTTTGGAACCGTCGGCAGTGAAAATCTCTACGGTGGATTTGTCGGTGAATATACGGAATTCAGGATTGCCACTGATATGGGTGCACGCGATCCGGCTGAACTTAGGCAGGCTGGCGTCGGTTGAGTTGGTACGGTCAACAGTCAGAAAGCCGGATGCGCTGTTATAGCTCACGGAGACCTTGCGGCCGTCGCCGCAGCATAGGTTCAACCCGACCACATCGTTCGGAGCAGGCTTGATGTCCACCTTCAGCTCGTAACAGTTATCCATGTCTGACACTTTCGGCAGCTCAGTGATTCCGGCTCGCAGTCTACGTTCGAAAGAATATGGCGCACCGCGAAGCACACTAAGATTTTCCGCGGGCAGCTGACGCAGCCGCAGCCCGTCGGGAGTTTCGCTGAGGAAAAGCCGCCGCGGCAGCGACCACACGCCCTTACCCCACGCAGAGGGAGCCTGCTGGGCGTAGTCCCAGGTGTTCACCCAGCCGATTGTATAGACCGGAGCATCGGATTCATCGTAATTCTGAAATACACGCGAGGCGTAATAATCAAGACCGTCGTCTACGTAGAGCGGTTCTGCGTAGGGAGTATCGGGGATGAAACGCTTGCCGTCAAAATCACCGATGAAATATTGTTCGCGTGCCCAGTTCACAGAGACCAGCAACACCCATTTCTTCTCACCGGTCTGTTCTACCTCAAGCTGAAAAAGGTCGGGACATTCCCATGATTTCTCGTTGTCGCCCATCGGCCCGAAATCGCTTGTCCATGTCCAATGCTTGAGATCGTCAGACTCATAGAAAGCCACTTTCTTTTCAAGAGCCTTGGCCACGGCCATAACCCATTTGCCCGCAGGCTCGAAGCGAATGACGGTGGGATCTCGAAACTCCGTACTCCATATATCGATTACAGGGTTGAGATCGTAATAGCGGAAGGTCTTACCGCCGTCGTGGCTGAATGCTATCGATTGCGATTGCTTCTTGGAATCGCGGTCGAACGAGGTGAAGGCAGCCACCAGAGCGTCGTTGCCCCAGCCCGATGTGTTGTTTTTGTCGACTACTACGCTTCCGGTGAACGGAGCCACATTTTCGGGCAGTTCAAGGATAGCATCGCGGTTTATCTCCGTCCAGTGAACCAGATCCTGCGATTCGGCCGCGCCCCAGCTGTATGCCATATAACGTCCGTCATGTTTTATAAGCCCGCACGGGTCACCGATCCAGCGGTGTGCCGGAGTGAAATGATATTGAGGACGATAAGGTTCGTGATAGAGAGTGGTGTCGGCGGCATAGGCTCCTGCTCCATGTACGGAAATCTGCGCACGGCTCGCGATAGCCGTTAGAACGATCAAGAAAAGGGATGTGTGTCTGAGAGTCATGATGAGGTACAATAATCTTCGACTCCAAAGTTAGTTACTTTTGGCTTCGGAATACTGTCACTGATGTTGCATTTTATAGCACAATCGGTTATCATGAGCTTTTTTTGGAGGAATTTTTTGCACGGACATACCGTCTGCGGAAGCCCGTCCGGCCGGGGTGCTGTGCCTCACAGAAGCTGTCGCTTCCTGAGATTCATCAGGGACGGGTGTTTTTTCTGCCTGACAGTCGTTGTCGGAGCAGTATCGGATTCCGAATTCCTCTTCGATCAGGTCGAGTATTATGCCGAGATGCGGCATGAGCTTTTCCGGCACGGGAGTGCCACGGTACAGATACGCGATCAGAGCGGCATAGAGCCGGGGCCGCATGCGATCCGAGAAACGCTCGATATGGTTGATCCACAGTGGTTTGAGTGTTACAGCTGAGTTTTTCATAATGTCTTTTGGATTTTTTTCATTGCAAAGATACGATGCGGATGCCCGAAGTTGACGACAATCGGTCCGATTGTTGAATTTTTTCTCCGATTATATGAAGGAACTCGGGCGTACAGTTCCTCAAAGAATGGGACATCCGCGAGCTATGGTTTATGCGCCTCCGACACCATCCTCACCTACGCCGAACCCGGCATCAAGGGCGATAAGTAACTCTTCAAAATTAGTTTATATTATGGCTTTTTTTGTAATCCTTCGGGCTGATATGCCTTTGATTGTCTTGATGGAGCCTTTCTCCCTTTCGTTCAGTCGTGTAGCTCGCTACACTCCTTCTCTCAACGAAGAAATTCCCGCATCAATCCTACTCAAATTCATATCAGCTAATTTTTAAGAGTTACTTACCCTCCAAAAGGCAAAATAACATTGATGCAGCCGGCAATATGAAGGCTGTGCCGCGAAGTTTACGACACAGCCTTAAACTCAATGCGATCCGGACGTTAATCAGGCATCACCCTCCGACAGCTCGGCTTCGAGTGCCTGTGTCGATTTGATGTTGGGTTCCTGAAGTCCGTAGTGGTGGCGGTGGTTGAGGGCGAGGAGCCAGAACCCGAACAGCAGGGCGAGCACGCCGAGCGAGGCGAACAGCAGCATCGGAACTGTATAGTTGTACTGCAGAGGATCTTCGATGCCGGGATTACTCATCACCAACACCTTGCCGATAAGGATGGGGAACAGGGCGAGGCCGATGTTCTGCACCCAGAAAATCAGTGAATAGGCCGACCCGAGGAAACGTGCGTCCATAATTTTTGGGACTGAAGGCCAGAGGGCTGCCGGCACCAGCGAGAAGGAGATGCCGAGAACGATGATGGCCGTAAAAGCGAGCCACTGTTCGGGATAAGCAGGTAAAACCAGAGCGAAAGTTAGATGACAGGCTATCATCAGGATCGCACCGGCTATGAGCATCGACGCTCCCTTGCCGAAACGGTCGAGAGCATAGCCCAGCAGAGGGGTCAGGGCGGCGGCGCCGATGGGGAACCAGCGGAAAATGTCTGCCGCGCTCTGGGCGCTCATGTGCAGAGTGCACTGGAGCATGTTGGTCGCGTAACGCTGGAAGGGAAATATTGCCGAGTAATAAAGCACGCAGAGCATAGCTATCACCCAGAAGAGTTTGCTGCGGAGGATGAACCCTACGTCGGAGAGTTTGAACTCGTCCTCGGAGGGGGCGTTGTCGGCCTCGTTTCGTGCCTTGAGTTCGTTGTCGAGACGGGTGTCCATGAAGGTGAACACGATGTAAGAGATCAGACCGATGAGCAACAGAACGGTACAGAAAGCCACCGGAGTCACGACACTCTCACGGCCAAACCATCCGGCGATGCGGGGCGATGCGGTGAAGATGGCGAAGACACCCACACGGGCCAGAGCCATCTCGAGACCCATGGCCAGAGCCATCTCATGGCCTTCGAACCACTTGGCGAGGGTTTTGGATACGGTGATGCCGGCCATCTCGCAGCCGCAACCGAATATCATGAAGCCCAGAGCCGCCAGTTTGGCCGAACCGGGCATTTCTGTCCACCAAGAGCCGAGCCAGAGATCGAAAGCCGAACCGGCGAAAAGGTCGCTGATGGCATACAGCTTTATGCAGGCTCCGACGAACATTACAGAGGCTGAGAGAACGCCTGTGAAACGTACGCCCATCTTGTCAAGGATGATACCGGCTATGATCAGGAAACCGAACACGTTGAGGATGTACTCGGCACCGGCATAATAGCCGAACGCCTCGGGAGACCACCCGAGCTGTTTCTCCACGAGCGACTGGAGAGGCGACATTACGTCGACGAACATGTAGGCGAAGAACATCATCGAGGCCACGAGAATCAGGGCAGTCCAGCGGGCCCATGCGTGGTCGTTGAGCAGCTGTCTCACCTGCTCGTTGGTGCTGTTTTTTATAGACATTTTTATTAGAAGTATGTATTAATGATGGGTTTATATTCGGATGATATACTCAAAGATCGTCGTATTTTTGAGCGAAGGGGTCGAACTGTTCCCAGAAACCGGGGGCGACAGGAGCCATAGATTTGACCGTAAGAAAGGATATGATTCTGCGAGCACCGATACGCTCGATACGCGATCCCGGGAGCGGGGTGTCGCTGTCGATGGCCTTAAGCAATCCGGAAGCCATATCGAAAGCTTCGGACGGGTGGCCCAAGCGCAGCAACATGGTGATATATAGAATCATACCTTCAAAGAAATGCTCTGCCAGACGAAGCGTGCCAGACGAGTCGGCATTTTGGAAAAGTGTGATGGCAGATTCATATTCTTTGGTTTCCCAGAGTCGCATGAAACGTATGTACTCATGCTCGAGCGGCTCTCCGGTGATGCGAGCGTACATGTCCTGAATGAGGTCGAAGGCCATGGCATTGCCCGAATAATGGGCTGACTCGAGCAGTCCGCGCCAGTCGTCAATGGTCGCGACACCTCCTTCTGCGGCTCGCGCCAGGAGGTCGTAAAGGTCAGGGTATCCCGTGATTATTGCGCACGACACCGTAGTGTACGACGGAATGGATGTGTCGGGAATCATCCTGATGAGCCGATGCACGATGTCGTCGCGGTTCATATTGCGGGCGATGACAAGCGCTGTGTCGAGAAGTTCGTTATCCGGATTGCTGTCGAGAATTCGCAGAAGGATGTCTGTGACCGCTTCCGGGTCTTTCTCGGGGTCAGTGAGCCGCAGACGCCCTTTCAGTGCCTCCACATGTCCCGGTTCAAGTGCAAGGGCGTATTCGATTGCGGATGAAGACTTTTCCTGTTCGCCTTCAAGAATATACAGATAAGCGAGCAGTGACCAGAAATCGGCCGTGAAAGGATCCGTTTCCGTCAGTTTCTCAAGGCATTCGATAGCGAGCGGACGCAAAGCCGGACTGTCCTGTGCCACTATCCCTATTTCGTAGAGCAGGGTAGGCTCATAGGTCACGCGCTCATGTATGTCGGGATAGCGTTCGATAAGCCAATTGACCTGACCGAGCCTGTGGACGGCCTGGACAAACTGTATCACAAATTCGTCATCGTCGAAATTTCCGGTGTTGAACATTTCTTCGACTATGGCGAGCGCCTGAGCAGATGTGCCTTTGAAATTCTCGGTCTTCAGCAGTTTCATCAGGTCGGACTCGTCGCCTTCGTGATCCTCCATGAACCGGCTGAACACCTCCGGATCAGTCTGATTGTAGAATATTCCGCGACGGGCGAGCAAGGCTTCGGAGTCGGGATAAAGACGCGCGCCTACCATGAGCACTTCCTGGCGGATGTAGTCATCGTTCGAGTCACCGGCTGTGTCGAAAATGGAAACAAGCTCCTCCTCCGAGAAATAAATCTCGGAGAAGGGGCCTTGGAGTTGGCTGCGGAACCGTGCGCGCAGTTCGTCGTTCTGATTAGGTTCCGGCATCAGGCTTTTTTCTGTTCCTTTTCCCAGGTGTCGCGCAGACCGATGGTGCGGTTGAACACAAGATGTTCCGGTGTGGAATCGTAGTCGGGAGTGAAGTAGCCGATGCGCTGGAACTGGAACTTAGTGCCCTGGGCGGCATTTTCAGCGGCGAAGGGTTCCACCTTTATCTGCTTGACAGTGAGCGATTCGGGATTGAGCATTTCGCGGAAGTCGCGGTCAGGCTCGGCCGCCGGATTCTCAACGTCGAAGAGTCGGTCGTAGATGCGTGCTTCGGCGTCGACGGCGTGTTCGGCGCTTACCCAGTGCAGCGTGCCCTTGACCTTGCGGTTGGCTCCGGGCATGCCGCTGAGAGTGTCAGGGTCGTAGGTGCAACGGATTTCGGTGATGTTGCCGTCGGCGTCTTTCACCACATCCTCGCACTTGATGATATATGCTCCTTTGAGACGCACCTCTCCGCCGGGAGAGAGACGGAAGAATTTCTTGGGAGGATTCTCCATGAAGTCTTCACGTTCGATGTAAAGCTCGCGCGAGAAGGGCATCTTGTGTGTGCCGCTGTCGGGCATTTCGGGGTTATTTTCCATCTCCACGGTCTCAACTTTGCCCTCGGGGTAGTTGGTAATCACTACTTTGACCGGGTTGATGACAGCCATGACGCGTGTGGCGATGCGGTTGAGATCGTCGCGCACGGCGTGTTCGAGCAGGCTTACGGAGTTGAGAGCCTCGTATTTTGTATATCCGATGGTGTCGATGAACTTACGGATGGATGCCGGGGTGTAGCCGCGGCGACGCATGCCCGAGATGGTCGGCATGCGGGGGTCGTCCCATCCGCTTACGAGTCCTTCCTTGACCAGGGTGAGCAGTTTGCGTTTGCTCATCACGGTGTAGGTGAGGTTGAGGCGGTTGAATTCGATCTGCCGCGGACGGTAGGACTCATCGGCCAGTTCGTTGACGAAATAGTCGTAGAGCGGACGGTGAGGCACGAATTCAAGGGTGCATATCGAGTGAGTTACGCCTTCGAAATAGTCGCTCTGACCATGCGCGAAGTCATACATCGGGTAGACCTTCCAGGTGGTACCTGTGCGGTGGTGGGGATGATGTATGATGCGGTACATGATGGGGTCGCGGAAGTGCATGTTGTCCGACGCCATGTCTATCTTGGCGCGGAGCACTCGGGCGCCGTCGGGAAACTCTCCGGCGTTCATGCGCATGAACAGGTCAAGGTTCTCTTCGGGAGTACGGTCGCGGTAGGGACTCGGCGTGCCCGGCACAGTGGGTGTACCTTTCTGTGCGGCTATCTGTTCCGAGGTCTGGTCGTCGACATAGGCTTTGCCTTCCTTGATCAACCGGCATGCGAGGTCAAAAAGCTGGGGAAAATAGTCGGACGCGTAGTATTCACGGTTGCCCCAGTCGAAACCGAGCCAGTGGATGTCATCGCGAATGGAATCGACGTATTCAACATCCTCCTTGACAGGGTTTGTATCATCGAAACGCAGATTGCAAGTGCCACCGAATTTCTCGGCCACTCCGAAGTCCATGCAGATGGCTTTTGCATGTCCGATGTGGAGGTAGCCGTTGGGTTCCGGCGGGAAACGGGTGTTGAGGCGTCCGCCGTTCTTACCCTCGCGCAGGTCGTTGGCCACTTCCTGCTCTACGAAATTGAGACCACGGGTCTCTGTAGTTTCCTGTTCTTTATTATCTGCCATAGCGGTATTATCAAGCGACAACATTAGGTACGGGACCATACTGATTTGGATGCATCTCGCTGTCTTTGCACATCCAGATGATATATATGATTTCGCCTACGAAAGGAATGAGATTGATTAAAAGCCACCATCCGGAGCGGCCGATGTCATGCAGACGGCGCACACACAGCCCGAAGTAGGGCAGAATCAGCGCCAATACGACCAGACCGCTTATGGTTTGTCCGAAATCATTTTTACCGAAAATGAGGGCGATGACAAAGATTAAAAGGGAATAGAACAGTATGAACCACCAGAATTCAGAGCGCGAGCTGCGTCCGCTGAAGTTGCAGTAATTGTTCTTCAGTGCCATAACAATGGCTTCCTGAAAAGAAACCTGACGTTGAAACATAACGATTTGTGTTTACAAGTTTGATTATTGCGCAAAGGTACGACAAAAAAACGAATGATGAAAACATAACATGTCAAAATGTATGCTTTGTCAATTGATGAATCATTGCTTTTTCACCAGAGTAACCGACGCATTTCCGAAAGCGGCAGCTTCATCAAGCACTTTGAGCAGTCGCGGCCAGAAGGCGAGAGCGACATCGGCTTGTTTGTAGCGTAATAATGTGTTGAGTTCGAGATCGCCTTGGGCGTTTATCTTTGATTGAACATTGAACTGGGCGGTCACGTCGCTGATATTTCTTTGTAGAGCCTCGACGGAGGCCTCGTCAAAGCAATAACCGTCAGGAGCCTTGATCAGCATGGAATGTATTTCCTGGTTGATAAACGGTAGCATCACGTCGAGAATACGGGAGCGTTCATTGTCAGACAGACGTGTTGGAACTCCGGAGAGCATTCCCACAGTCAGACCAAGATCGTCACCGAAATGTTCCACAAGTCCGTCGAATTCCATGGCCGATTCAACCACTATATCGGTTGAGTCGGGCCGGATACCCCGGTCTTTTACGACAGCTTCTGTTACTTTCTCCGGATTCTTGCCGTAATGACTTACACCGTTCTCCTTCAGCATAGTCTTTAACTCTTTTGACCGTGAGGCCGGGTCATAAGATTTGTCACGGAAACGTCTGTTTTCAGGAATGTCAAAATAATCCTCGACTTCCGAGGCCCATTCAGGCACTTCCGTAAGATCGGAATACAGCGACTTGACTGCACCGGACATTTTCAGCATTGATTTCACCGCGACCTTGTCATCGTTTATAGTTATTGTGTCGCGAAATACCGCTGAGTTCTCGGAGGCTTTTCTGTGAGGCAGCGCATATTCCTTTATAGGAGTAAGCGTGGTCCAGGTCTTTCGGTCGCCGAAATATAAGACGGCTCCCTCACCGTAAAAGTCGCCGGGGAGTTCTCCGGGTGACATGGCGGTGTGAAGGGGAATATAATATAGCGCGTCCGGAGTGCGAATTACAAAATTTGATTCGTCCCAAGCCGAGATGTCACTCACCGGAACATCGCTCCTGGGATTAATGATTCCTATTCCAATCTGATCGTCGGGATAAATTTTAAGTTTGCGTAGCATATCGCTGAAAACAAGTGCGCGCTCAAATTCGTCGGAGGATTTGGTATCGGCACCTTTTGACGTCAAATCCTGATACATGAGGGCGAGCCATGCGGCATCGGCTATCTGACGCGGTGACGCTTCCGGATTTGCTTTTAGAAAATTATCCTTTACTGTTTTGAGAGCCTTGGCTCCGGCTTTGGTTTCTATCTCATAATTGTAAAGATAGTCACGAAGTTCGGAAATTATCCTGCCCGGAAATACATCGCCGTGGAGTCCGCCACCTCGGGAGTTCTTTGAAATGTACAGTTTATCGATATTGTTGAGATATTGAACCCTAATAAATGGCAACTGCCGGAACTTCATGGTGAATTTTTCGAAATTAACGCTCGGCACATTCATCAGTGATAAGGATGCTGTAAGACTTCCGCGTTCTGTAGTGCCACGGCTCAATGGCGGCACTCCGTTATAACATTTATATTCTACAGTGATAGCCGGATCTACAGCCAGGTTTATTTTTCGGTTCATTATGGGATAACGTGCGCATAAAACCAGATTCTGAGGTTCGAGAGAAAATGTTTCTGCCATTTCCTCGGTGAATCGGAAATAGTCGAGCACATCACCGGGTTCGAGGCCGGGGATCGCAATCTTGTATGTCCGGTTGTCCTTGCCTTTCTTACCTTCACCGATCTCAATGGCATCGTTGAGATCTATTTCAATGATGCGGCCGTCAGGTTTATGGACACGTACGCCGAAGGCCGTTTTCAGGTCATAGAGCAACACTCTCTCCATGAATTTCACTTGTTTCTTCTCTCCGAATTCAAATTCGCTGTGAGAGTCTATTGCGCTCTGGTCCAAAAGTTTCACCATTATTCGATTAGTCCATTTTTTGGATATACGGTTGGTCTGTCCTGAAATGGTGTTCAAAGTGGTCTGAACCTCATGATCGACATCAATATCATCGGACCATGCGATTATCACCCCCGAGTTCGACTCCGTGAGAGAATCGGGGATTACGGCCGCACTGTCGAAGGCGGGGTCGGTGGATGCCCATACCTTATCGGCGATTTTTTTATAATACTTTGAGTCAATACCGGCTCGGGCGGTAAGACTAAATGCTGTAATACAGATAATTGTAGCGAATGAAAGAATGTGATGCCGCATTTCTGATCTGAATGTCTTATAAAGGTTTGATAGTAATGGGAGTGTTGGATATTTTTTCAATTTCTTTAATGGCTTCGTTCCATGAGTTCGCTTCGTCCGGCTCACCATGATCGCGTGTGGATCTTAAGACAGCTTCGCATACCACAGAGTGTCCGTCGGGCAATGGTAAATATTCCACAAAACCTTCGAACCAGGCCGATTTTATTATATTTTTTTCTGGAAGAGAGTCAATAACGTATCCTTCGGGAATGTTGATGGAGAGTTTGGTTTCGAATGTCTTTTTGCGTCCTGTTTCGATTGGGGAATGTCTGTGTTCTGAGTTGATGCGTGTGAATTCAGCGGCTCTGAATGGACGTGGAAGCACATAGATTTTGCCGGATGACAGTACCCGAATGCCTGAGGGGTCAGACTCTTCGAATGTTACTGATGTGGCCGGGGCGTTCAGAGCCGGGGATTTCAAGTTGACAGCACCAGTTTTTACACCCTTACGATTGAAAGCCATCAATCTTTCAAGGACTCCGGTACGGGCATAGGCGCTTCGGGATGAAATGATATTTTCAAGATTCAGTCTTTCCTGACCGGTGTAAGTAGCCTCATAGATGCCGTTGAGACAGTTGCGATCTATTTCGAGCTCGCCGTTCAGAATGATTTTATTTACGTCCGGCGCTTGCTCCGGAACTGTCCCGAGTAAAGGCGTGTCGCCACCATCGATCATGCACGGTTGGCCTGCTATGGCAGACGGAATCAGTCCGGCGGGAGCCATTTTGATGGTGCCGTCGATAAAAATTGTGGTGTCGGGTAGCATGGCAGCGGCAATCATGTGGTTACCTGCTGAGAGTGACGGGTTTTCAGACCAGGAGCCGGTGGTATCGAAGCGGGAACCTATCCATACCAGTCTGCAGTCAATTCCCACAGCCTGGAGCATGGCCCGGATCAGATTGGCCGAACCTTTGCAGTCGGCAAATCTTTTTTCAAGCACAACGTCAGCCTTTTCCGGACGGAAGGCATACACTCCGTGTTCGATACCCACATAGCGGATGTTGTTTCTGACCCATGCGGCTACGGTATCAATACGTTCCATGTCGGTATCCATTCCTTCGCAAAGTTGTCGCGATAGAGCCGCGACGGTCGAGGATGGTTCATCATCGGCTACATGGCCTTTCAAGTAGCGGTATAGATCCTCAGTATCTTTGAAATATCCTGATATTTCTATGCGAGGTGCGCATGCTGTGGCAGACCCGCAAAGGGGTTCGGGTTCGAATTTCGGTTGGTCTGACAAAGTTATGGAGTATGTCTTATCACCACTTTTGCCTGTGGTACAGCTCAAATCAACTCCCTGTGGCAGATTACGGGGTGTCAGGATTATGGATTCTGCAAGTTGTGAAGGGACGATGACGGTATAGGTCGCTTTTCCGGTAATTGGTGCGTCAGGAGCCAGAATGATGTCGGTGAACTGTTCCGGGGCGGTATAAGTCTGTTCGAAACAGACCTTTACGGGCTTCCCCTTTTTCAGAGAAACGGCCATCGCGCATATTCTCGACCCTGTGAAAAACAAGTCTGTGGACTCCCATGAGCGGTAAATCGGTTTTGCTCCCGGGGCCGACGCCTTGTCGATCGTGAGACGGTCATCATAGAACTCGGCAACCATGATAAGTTCGTCGGCCCGCTCGGCGACGTAATGGGTCTCCTCTATCTTCTTTACCGAACTCAGACGGCCCTTTTCGGCTTTAAGTTCATATGTGACGTTTTTTTCACGAATGGACACATTGTCGCTTGCCGCTGCTGTCAGGAACGCCACAAAAATCATGAAACAAATTAGTCTGAAATCACGCATGAAAATCAGTATTTTGTTTTGTTAGAAATGAACGATATCGCAAATTTACATAAAATCTTTGTCAATCCAAATTTTTCATGAATTTTTAGTGTGCACATGTCGGATGTTTTCTCTATTTAGTGGATATGAGATGGAAAAATATGTGACAAAGATGATTTTCAAAGGTCAGGTCGTGGAAATACGGTGTTTTTTGCTTACCTTTGCAGTCTATGAACACACCATATGAATCTGTATATGTTGCGGGTGCACGCGGCGGACTTGTGCTTGGCCCGGTGATGACTCTGGCTGTGATGCTTCTCGGAGCATCTGTCTACTCGGCGATGTGGTCGCTTCCGGCTTTGGCATGCTGTCTGGCTGTGCCCGTGCTGGCCTATTTTATAATAGGCAAAGTCTATCGGACCAATCCGTCGTACAGTTTTTCGGCTCTTTGGCTTACAGGAATATGTGCGTTTTTCTTCGGAGGCCTGATAATGGGAGCTGTTGTGGCCGGAACGCTCCGGTGGGTGCAACCCGGCTTCATGCATTATATGGTGTCGCAGGTGGTGGATATATACAGCAACGTCCCTGACGCACAGGCACAGAATGTAGCCGACACCCTCAACAAAATGATAGAGGCCAACACGCTTCCCACGCCTGTTGACTGCGCTCTGGAGCTGATTTATGCGGCAGTGTTCTCAGGATCGTTGCTGTCGATGATTTATGCCGTAGTGGTGCGTCGCACCTCTCGCGTTTCCCGTAAAAATCTCTGAGTTATGGATATATCAATAGTCGTTCCACTGTACAACGAGGCAGAATCGCTGCCCGAACTCGCCGCTTGGATCAAGCGGGTGATGGACGAGAACGGATTCTCATACGAGATAATCTTTGTAAACGACGGCTCGACGGATGAGTCTTGGAATGTCATAACATCGCTTGCGGCGGAGCATCCCGAGGTGCGGGGCGTGTCGTTCAGGCGTAATTACGGAAAATCCCCGGCACTGAACACAGGTTTCGCGCGCACGCGCGGGAATGTGGTCATCACGATGGATGCCGATCTTCAGGATTCTCCTGACGAGATTCCCGAACTCTACCGCATGATCACGCAAGAAGGATATGATCTGGTCAGCGGGTATAAGAAGAAACGCTATGATCCGTTGTCGAAAACCATTCCGACCAAACTGTTCAACGCTACGGCACGCCGTGTCACCGGAATACATAATCTTCATGACTTCAATTGTGGACTCAAGGCATATCGGTCGGCTGTTGTCAAACATATAGAGGTCTACGGCGACATGCACCGCTATATGCCGTATCTTGCCAAGCTGGCCGGTTTCACCCGTATAGGCGAGAAAGTGGTGCAGCACCGCGCGCGCAAATACGGCTCGACAAAGTTCGGTCTGGATCGCTTTGTTAACGGCTATCTCGATCTGGCGACCTTATGGTTCACCGGGAAATTCGGCGGGAAGCCGATGCATTTCTTCGGCTTGTTAGGCAGTCTGATGTTTATTTTAGGTTTTGTTGCAGTGGCAGTGGTTGGCTTCGGCAAACTGTGGGCCATGCATCATGGACATCCGTACACACTGGTCACATCATCGCCTTATTTTTACCTTGCCCTGACGCTGATGCTGCTGGGCAGCCAGCTTTTCCTCGCGGGATTTGTGGGAGAACTGATCGCGCGCAATTCTCCGCGCCGTAACGATTATGAAATTAATGAAGAAATAACCCACGATGCGTAATACTGATTTATATCCTCAGCTGATGCAACTGTTGCGCGAGCGCTATTCGTGCCGCGCCTACAAGTCCGAGCCGGTTGACCGCGATACTCTCACGGCGGTGCTCGACGCAGCGCGTCTGGCTCCGTCGGCCACCAACAGACAGCCGTGGGTGTTTCTCGCTGTGGATTCGCCCGAAGGACTCGAGGCCATTCGTAAGTCATATCCGCGCGAATGGATAAAAACAGCTCCGGTGTGCGTAATCGCTTTCGGTGACCATAAAGCGGCATGGCATCGCCCGTCGGACGGCAAGGACCATACCGATGTCGACTTGTCCATAGCAGTGGAACACATCTGTCTGGCGGCCACTTCGCTCGGTCTCGGATCGTGCTGGGTGTGCAACTTTGATCCGTCCGTTCTGCGCGATGCGTTCGAGGTGCCAAGTTCTCTGGAACCAATTGCAATAATCCCTCTGGGACATCCTGCCGCTGATTCTGTGCCTGAAAAATCGCGGAAGAAAGCTGAGGATATAATACGTTTCAATAGCCTATGAGAGGGGTGAGGAGTGCGTTGCTCGGTATTGTGCTGGCGTCGGCTTTTGCCGGATGCAGTTCCTCGGGATGTCTCGACAACGGCAGCTCAATTCCGTTGGCCGGATTCTATTCATCCGCCACCCTTCAGTCAATAAGGCTCGATTCGCTGGAGATATCCGGGGTAGGAGCTCCGAATGATTCCGTATTGATGTATCCCGGTGCAAACTCTCAGGTATATCTGCCGATGAATCCGGATGCCGAATCGGTCACGTGGCTGATCACATATCGATATAAGGCTCTTGAAGCGTTCGGTGTCACCGACATGATCACGTTGCGCTACCGCGCCTTGCCGTATTTCGCATCCGAAGCCTGCGGCGCCATGTATGCCTATAGGGTGACCGGGGTTGAGTATTCCGGAAATCTGATTGATTCGGTAGCGTTGGTTGATTCGTTGATAACAAATACGGATATAGAACGTATAAAGATATTTTTCCGAACTGAGGACGCCGGGGAGGGCGACGCGCAATGAAGCCGATGCGATTCCTGCCGATATGGGCAACGGTGGTTTCGGCAGTTGCCGTGGTAGCGGCCGATGAACCGCCTGCACGCAAGCGTCCGCAAGTTTCGCCTGTGACGACTGCCGCCACCACCACACAGTCGATAAATCAGACCAAAGGCGACACATCGCGTATCAATGCAGCGTTCCGCGCGCGAAGTATTCATCATCATCGCGACGACGGCGCTATAATTTACACGGACACCGTGACGGGAGATCAGTGGATCGACTCGATGCCGATTCGCAAGGTGCCGAAGATGCAGTATCCGCTTTATAACGGTGTGGATGTGTCGGTGGATGTGTGGGATCCTCTGATGCGTGCGTTCGGCCAGAAGTTCGGTATCATCGGATTCGGTGCGGATGTAAATCTGCACAACCGGTATTTCCCGGTATTTGAGGCAGGATTGGGCGCGGCACACCGCACACCTTCGGGCATGGATTACACCTACCGCTCACCGCTCAGCGCATATTTCAAAATAGGAATGGATTATAACTTCCTATACAACTCTAATCCGGATTATAAATTTTTCGCCGGTGTGCGCTATGGATTTTCCGCGTTCAAGTGGGGTCTGGATAATGTGACACCGTCGCCGGGGTATTGGGGCAGTGTGGAGCCGTTTGAATTGCCGTTGCAGAATTCGTTTACCGGATGGTTCGAGTTCTGCCTGGGACTGCGAGTGCGTCTGATCGGTCCTGTTTCAGCAGGATGGATGGTGCGTGTACATACGCCCCTCAATCAGAGCAAGAACGAACACGGTCAGCCCTGGTACATTCCGGGTTATGGCTCGCGTGGCCAGCTGTTTACCGGAACATTTTCGTTCACTTATACCATTCCGGCGAGTCCTAAGTTGGAAATAGTAGCCGACACAATTTCGGGTACACTGTAAGTAGGATTATCTTATTTTGGTCTCCATCTGCGATACGGATAGGCTTTGACTTGGTCTCCCAATAGCAACCGAATGAAAAAAGCCGACTTGAAATCAAAATTCAAGTCGGCTTTTTTCGGGCGATTCCATTCGCTTACTGCCAAGGTGTCGGGCAATAAAAAAGTCCGCCACTTAGTGACGGACTTTTTTATATCTTGGAAGATTTATAATTATTTACCTTCTTCGATTGTTACGGCGCGGTCGAGGGCTACGTATTTTTCACCGAGATCGCAGAGGTTGCCGTTGTTGATGGTGGCGGTGAGCTGAGAAGCGGGAACGCCGGATTTAACGAGCTTGTTGTAAACGCCGTTTACACGGTTGTGACGGAGACGTACGTTGATGGCGTCGGTACCGGTGTAGTTATCGGCCCAGCCGGTGAGAACGTAATGAGTGTTGGAGTTGCTCTTCATCACGTTAGCGATAGCGTCAAGCACGTTGTTGTCTTCTTTGGTCAGACGGTAAACATTGATGGGATAGTAGATAGTTGCGAGGGGAGCAGCCTGAGCAGCAACTTCTTTAACTTCAGCAGGACGGTTGAGGCAGTCGCGGAGCTGAGCTTCGAGGTCGGCGATGCGAGCATCGGCAGCAGCGAGACGAGCGCGGAGAGCGTCGCAGTTCTCGGGTTCGGGGCAAACGGGAACCACGGGGTGATGCCATTCACGGTCGTTGAAGAGGTAGGTAAGACCGAGGTAAGCCTGAACGTCGAGGAAGGTGCGGTTACCGGTAGCGGCAACTTTTTCGCGGTGTCCGTCGAGAGCGGTTGCACGGAGGTCGAGAGAGATCTGAACCTGCTTGCTTACGTTGAACGAGTTGATGATACCTGCACGGAAGGTGAGGACATTGTCGTGAGCGTTCTTGTAACCTTCGCTTTCGCCTTTCTTGTTATATTCTTTGGCGAGAGTCCAGTAGCCACCTGCACCGGCATAGAGGGTGAAGTTGTAAACGCGGCCGGGGTGGTAACCACAGAAGAGGTTGGTGAGGTTAGCCATCACGTCGAAGGTAGGACCTACGTGAGCGATGTTTGATTTAACATTACCGTCGGTCATGTGTTCGCCCTGGAGAGCACCGAGGAAACCGGGCTTTGTGAGGCCTTTGTTAACGAGGTAGTCAACACCTACGCGGGCACCCCAAACGGGAGTGAACCATTTACCGATGTAGAGGTTGGCGTTGGGAGCGAAACGATCTTTCAGGTCACGTGCTTTGTCGAAGTGAGAGAAAGAAACATTAGCACCACCCTGTGCGGTGATGAACCAGTTGTCCTTGAAAGAGTTGATAACGTAACCCTGGGTTGCGTCTTCAACATACTGGACTTCCTGAGCCTGTGCGTTCTGGCTCATGAAAAGAGCGCAGGCGGCGGCGATGAGTGTAATCTTCTTCATAGGAGTTACAGTTAATTTATAATTGAATGTTTTTTAATTTGTTTGATTATGCAAATAAGAGGTCAAACTGCCCGCGGACAATTTCACGCGGTAAAGTTACGACTTTTTCTTGAATTCTAACTAAAAAGAGTTTAAAAAAGTTTTGAGGATGTCAATAATTTTTGCACTTAACCCTGAATTTAACCTTTTGAGCTGTTTGAAATGTTAATTTTAACACTTTGAGGCCTGTTTTTAGGGCTTTCGGGACAGCAATTCAAGCACCCTCGAATGAATGTTTTCGGGCGTAAAACCGAACTTTTCATCAAGTACAGCGAAAGGAGCCGAAGCGCCGAATCGGCTGAGACCGAAAACCTCACCGTCGAAGCCGCGGATAGCCCTGAGAGTCGAGGGCAATCCGGCTGTCAGACCGAAGTGCGGGATGCCGGCGGGGATCACCTCGCCACGATAACGCGCGCTCTGTTCGTTGTACAGTCCTATGGACGGAACCGATACCACGCGAGCCGCTACGCCGTCGGCCTTGAGCATTTCGGCCACGCGACAGAGCAGTGTGACCTCGGAACCATTGGCTACGAGCACCACATCGGCTTTCTCGGGCGCGATGACAGCGTATCCGCCGCGACGGGCCTGTTCGGCATCGGCGCGCCGGTTGCCGGATGCGCTTGGAAGATCGTGAAGATCCTGACGGGAAAGTATCAGAGCGGTGGGACTGCCGTCATTGTGCATGGCCATGTCCCAGCATACGAGACATTCGGCCGAGTCTGCCGGGCGCAGAGCCAGCAGAGAAGGACGTCCTTTGAAATTACGCACTTCTTCGAGCAGACGAATCTGTGCTTCCTGTTCTACCGGTTCGTGTGTTGGGCCGTCTTCACCGACACGGAACGAGTCGTGGCTCCACACGTATTTCACGGGCAGCTCCATGAGAGCCGACATGCGCACGGCGGGTTTCATGTAATCGCTGAACACGAAGAAGGTGCCGCAGGCGGCCATCAGTCCGCCGTGCAGAGCTATGCCGTTCATGATTGACGCCATTGTAAGCTCGCTTACGCCTGCGTGGATGAATCCCCCGGTGAAATCACCGCGCACGATGGCGTGTGATCCTTTGAGGAAACCGTCTGTCTTGTCGCTGTTGGCAAGGTCGGCGCTGCTCACGATGAGATTACCTATATGTTTCGAGAGATAAGCCAGGAAATCAGACGAAGCTGTGCGGGTGGCGGCATTCTCGCGCAGAGGAATCGAGGCGTAGTCGATGTCGGGCACACGTCCCGATAGCCAGCTTTCGAGCAATCGGGCCTTTTCGGGGTTGGCGTCGGCCCATTCGCGGTGAGCCTTGCGGCGGGCAGCCACTATGTGGCGGAGTTCAGCTTCGCGTTCGGCGTAGAGCTGTTTGGCTTCTTCAAAAATTGTGAAAGGATTCTCCGGATCGCCGCCCAGACCTGCGATGGTGGCCGGGATGTCAACACCGGCCTTGCTCAGAGGCTGACCGTGTGTCGAGCAAAGATTCTCTTTGGATGAACCGTCGGCGGCCACGGCTCCTTTACCCATCACGGTGCGTCCGATGATGAGGGTGGGGCGGGCGGTCTCGTTGTTGGCGCGTCGGAGCGCGTCGTGAATCTGCATGGCGTCATTGCCGTCGATCTCCATGACGTTCCAACCCCAAGCGCGGTATTTGGCTGCATAATCTTCTTCGTCAACTTCGGCGACAGTGGTTGAGAGCTGGATGCCATTGCAGTCGTAGAACATTATGAGCTGGCTGAGGCCGAGGTGTCCGGCGATGCGGCCCGCGCCCTGGGATATTTCCTCCTGAATTCCGCCGTCGGAGATGAAGGCGTAGGTCTTGTGGGCGATGGTATTGCCGAACCGTGCCACGAGGAAACGCTCAGCGATAGCCGCGCCGACAGCCATGGTGTGACCCTGGCCGAGAGGACCGGACGTGTTCTCGATGCCGCGGCGCGGATCTACTTCGGGATGACCCGGAGTGACGCTGCCCCACTGGCGGAGCTGCCTGAGCTCATCCATCGTGTATTTGCCTGTGAGGGCGAGTACGGCGTAGAGCATTGGCGACATGTGCCCGGGATCAAGGAAGAAGCGGTCTCGGCCGACCCATGTCGGGTCGTCGGGGTCGGTGACCAGAAATTGCGAGTAGAGGACGTTTGCGAAGTCAGCCGCACCCATGGCTCCGCCGGGGTGACCAGATTTCGCTTTTTCCACCATTGCGGCGGTCAGTACGCGGATGTTGTCGGCCGCGCGCTTCATCACTTGAATATCCATATATTTATATGATGTATGTTTGATATGTCTTGATCGGAGGATTATCGGGGTGATAATCCGGAATTATGACAGGTCAGAGTTCTACAGGCTTTCCGTCTTCTTCGAGCACTTCTTTCTGCTGGGGCTCAGATGAGTCGGGTTTGCCGAGCCACAGGGCATAGACGAGCAGATAAGCTGTGAGGGCAACGGGGAGCCAGAACGAACCGAGCATCGAACCGTTGGCCAGGAAGCCCTGGATTGTCGGCAGGATACCGCCGCCGCAAACCATCACCATGAACAGACCCGAAGCCAGAGCGGTGTATTTGCCGAGACCCTGCACCGAGAGGTTGAAGATAGCGCCCCACATCACAGAAGTACAGAGGCCGCATGCGATGAAGAGGATTGCGTTCATCGGAATCTGCACCGGAGCAAACAGCATGTGGTTGGAATCGAACCCGATGAAGCCTACGGTGGTCTCAGGTAAGTAAATACCTAAGATCATGAGTACGATGGCCACCGAGCTTGTCACGGCCAGCATGGCTTTTGAGCTGACTTTGCCGCCTACGAGGCCGCCGAGGAGGCGTCCCACGAGCATCAGCAGCCAGTAGATGCCAACCACTGTGCCGGCTATGGCTGCGGCGCTGAATACGGTGATGTCGTTGTGCGCGGCCACCTGTTCGGAGTTGGTGAGATATTGCATGGTCCAGTTGGCAACGCCGACTTCGATACCTACGTAGCAGAAGATGGCGAGCAGACCGAAACGGAAGTTGCTGTATTTCAGCGCACCGCTGACTTTGACATTTTCCTTGGCCTGACGAGGAGTGCCGAAACCTTCAGCCTCGGGAAGATTCGAGAAGTACAGAATCACGAACGCGAGGGCGAAAATGGCCATGGCCATGTAGAACACTGAATTTGCAGATGCGATGGTGTTTGCGCTGCCTCCGATGAGACCGCCGACAATAACCGGTGCGAGTGTGGCACCGAGGGAGTTGCACGAACCGCCGAACTGAACAAGCTGGTTACCCTGCTTCTGGTTCTTACCCAGAGAGTTGAGCATCGGGTTGACGACAGTGTTGAGCATACACATCGAGAATCCTGCCACGAATGCGCCGATGAGGTAAACGACTACGGCGTGGGTGTTGTCCGCGATCGTGCCGCTGAGGTAGGTGATGGCAACACCTATGAAACCGACTGTCACGGCCCAGAGAGCTGTCATGCGGTAACCGCTGCGTTCCAGAAGTTTGCCGGCCGGATAGCCCATGAAGGCGTAAGCGATGAAGTTGGCCAGAGTGCCGAGCTGCGAGAGCACGGCGTTTTCGCCGGTCATTTTACGTATTACTTCGCCAAGAGGGTTCTGGTAGCCGGTGACGAATGCTATCATGAAGAAGAGAGCAAACATGATAGCTATGGGAAGCGTATAGTTGCGCTGTTGGTTAGTTTTCTGGTTCATAACGGTTTGCGTGTTTATGTTAAGGGGTTTCAGTCATGAGGGTGAGTCGTGGAGGGCGTTTCCGAACGCAAAGGTAGCACTTTTTTGCCACATTCCGCCTTGATGTAACAAAAAAAATGAGGAAGATGTTAAAACCCCGTTCCCCAATATTTGTTAACGCTGGGGCGGTCAAGCGTCGTGCAGATGTGTTTGCGCAGTGAGGGAGCAGTGCGGTGGCATTGTGACCGATGCAAACGGACGCAGATGCATGACGATTGGCCAGTGGAAATCCATTTGCGATAAATTCATATATGAATTGTTTTGTAACGAAAAAATTACCTTTATATCGCATCTCGCCGGTGATTTTTGCCTTGTCCTTCAGTCACGTAGCTACAGCTACGCTCCTTCATCACAAGACAACAATCACTCGGAGATATGCGACCCAAGCCTTAATAAATATTTAGGAACGGGGTCTAAGACATCGCCTCATTTTTTTCGATTCAATATTGTCTTTCGCCGAAGATGGCTGTGCCGACGCGAACCAGGGTCGCCCCTTCTTCGATAGCGAGCGGATAATCGTCGCTCATACCCATTGAGAGAGTATCGAATCCGCGCAGGTCGGGACACATACGCGCGATTTCGGACTTGATTTCGGCCAACCGGTGGAAATCGTCGCGGATTCGGATTGTATTGTCAGTATTGGTAGCCATTCCCATGATGCCGCATATATGTGTGGCTTTGAGATTCTCGAATCGCCTGGCGCGGAAATATACAAGGATCTCGTCAGGAGAGAATCCGAATTTGGTCTCCTCCGCCGCCACATGCACCTGCATCAGCACCCGCGTGGTGGCTCCCGCGTCCGCGCTGAGGCGGTCGATAAGTTCAAGCAGCCGTTCCGAATCCACGCTTTCGATCATTGCGGTCCGGCCGATGAGTTGGCGCACCTTGTTCGTCTGCAGATGGCCGATGAAATGCCAACGGACATCGGCTGGCATTTCGGGCTGTTTGGCCAAAAGCTCCTGCACGCGGCTTTCGCCGAAGATGCGTTGGCCGGCGTCGTATGCGGCACGCAGGGCCTCGACAGGGTGGAATTTGGAGACTGCCACGAGCTCCACCCCTTCAGGCAGGGTGGAATGCAGCTGACGGATTGCCTCGGAGATGCGGTTCATCAGTCCACTACTTTCATGCGGTAGACATCCATGATTGGCGTCTCGGAGATCGACACGATGTCATAGTCGGCCAAAGTGCCCTCCATGTGTTTGAGGAAATTGTCGTATGCGCTCTTGAATCCGCCCGCCTGAACAAGAATCTGCGAAATGGTTCGTTTTTCCACTCCGGATTTCTCGTCGACGGTAACGAAACCGACTTTAACAAGATACCATCGGTCGCCTTCTTCATTGAACGCGATTTCGGCAATCTTGCAGCGTTTGACGGCCGCCACTTCGAATTCGCCGCTTATGAAAGGACGCTGTTCCTCTGTGATGCGGGCCTCGGCTTCTGTGAAACTCAGTGCGTCGACCAGATAAGGTTCTGTGACCTTCTTGGCGGCCCCGTTTTCTTGCAATTTATCATAACGGACCTTACATTCAAACCAATTTGCCATAAATCGTTATATGTACTAATATAATAATGTATAAAATAATTAATGTGTATCTTGAATCACGGGATATCTCCCAGAGTGAAGAACGTGACAAAGGTAATAATTTTTTTTGAAACCTGAGCATCCCCCATGCCGGAAAAATCCCGGCCTGCGAGCGTCAGATATTCAGCCATGGCAAGGAACGTATGTGTGGCTCCTGCATCAGTCGGCATTTTTGTTCGCTCTTATATAAGTATGTGTATTCCGGTGGCAATTTGCGCGCAAAAGTCGGTTTTGGGTTGCCTTTTGGCAGGTTAAAATGAACGAAAGTTGCCGAGTGCAAATGTTAAAATCAAAAAATTCTTACCAAAAATTGCTTAATATTCGCAGAAAGTGTTTACCTTTGCAAAAATTTCTTCCCGGAACCCACTCCGGGAAGCTGCTTTCACCGTGACATATATCACTTTATTTACTCTATGTATAACTAATTCTTAGTATGAAAAAGCTGTTTCTTTTACTTGTGGCAGTGCTTACTATGACCCTCTGTGCGTCGGCTCAGACGCGTACGGTTACAGGTACTGTCATCGACGCCAACACAGAGGAGCCTCTGATTGGCGCGTCTGTGACAGCAGGCAACTCTAATCAAGGTGTGGCCACCGACTACGACGGCGCATTCTCGATTACCGTGCCCACCAATGTCACCACTCTGACTGTGTCTTATGTGGGTTATGAACCTCAGCATGTAAAAATCGTAGGTGGACCGCTTGTGATTAAGCTTCGTCCCTCCGCAAACGCTCTCGATGAAGTAATTGCCGTGGCTTACGGTACTGTGAAGAAATCGGAATACACCGGTTCTGCATCAGTAGTGAAAGCCGACCAGCTCGAGGACGCACTCGTCACCACCGTTACGTCCGCCCTCAGCGGCCGCGTAGCCGGTGTGATGACTCTCAGCTCGAACGGTCAGCCCGGTGCAGCTCCCTCTGTGCTTATCCGCGGTGTCGGCTCGATCAACGCCGGTACACAGCCCCTTTACGTTGTTGACGGTGTTCCCTATGCAGGTGACATCGCCGGCATCCCCACCACCGACATTGAGTCTATGACTGTCCTCAAGGACGCAGCTTCCGCAGCTCTTTACGGTGCGCGCGGTGCCAACGGTGTGATCCTCATCACAACCAAGCACGGTTCCGAAGGTACAGCCAAGATTACGGTCGACGCACGTTGGGGCGGCAACTCCCGCGCACTTCCCAACTACGATGTGGTGACCAATCCCCGTCAGTATCTGGAACAGGTTTACAAAGGACATTATATGACCGCCAAGATGAACTCGGATCTCGACACAGGCGGTATGTCTCCCTATCAGTGGGGTCTCAATCAGCTCTGGCCTTCACTCGGCTACCAGACCTGGACTGCACCCGAGGGTCAGGCTATCATCGGTACTGACGGTCGCTTCAACCCCTACGCAACGCCCGGTTACTATAACGAACGCGCCGGTTACTACTATCTTGGCGATGACTGGGGTGAACAGCTCACCAACGGTCTCCGTCAGGAATACAACATCAGCATCAACGGCGGTACAGACAAGTTCACCTACTATCTGGGTGCAAGCTATCTGGGCGATGAAGGTATCATCACCGGTTCGCACTACAAACGCTTCTCGACCCGTGCAGCTGTCGACTATCAGGCTAAACCCTGGCTGAAAATCGGTACCAACATTTCATACACCTACGTTAACACCGGCTATCCTGACTCCCAGACAGAATCCGGCAACACCGGCAATGCTTTCTACATGGCCAACTCTATCGCACCCGTGTTCCCCATGTATGTTCGCGGTGCAGACGGTAATATCGCCTGGAACGACCAGTATAACCTCCCCATCTACGACTACGGTAACAGCCAGGCCGGTCTTGGCAACGCAAAGGCCAACGGCGGTGATGCAGCTGTGCGTAACGTGATGTCGATGTCTAACCCCGCAGGTTCTCTCAATTATGACCTCGAAGAAGACCTCATGGACATCTTCGACGGTAAATGGTATGCTCTTCTCACTCCCGTTGAAGGCCTCACTATCAATGGTAATGTAGGTTATTTCGTTGACAACAGCCGTAACCATTCGATTCTCAACGGTCTCTACGGTCAGTTCGCAAGCTTCGGCGGTCAGGCTCTTCAGGTTGCCAGCCGCATCCGCACTCTTAACGTACAGGCTCTGGCTGAATATCAGCATACCTTCGGTAATGTTCACAATGCCGGCCTGATGATCGGTTACGAATCATTCGACCGTTGGGACGAAAATGTCCAGGCTATCGGTAACAACCTCTACAACCCCAACAGCTGGGCTGTGAGCAACACCATCGACCAGCGTCGTGGCTACGGCAGCGGCGGCGGTTACGCCACCCGCGGCTACTTCGGACGTCTGAAATACAACTACGACGAACGCTACTTCTTCATGGGTTCGTTCCGTCGCGACGCATCCTCCCGCTTCCATCCCAAAAAACGCTGGGGTAACTTCTGGTCTGCTTCAGTAGCGTGGGATATCGCCAAGGAAAAATTCATGGAAGACTTCACCAATGTCGATCTTCTGAAGTTCAAGTTCTCGTTCGGTCAGAACGGTAACGACAACATCGGTAACTACTACGCTTACATGGACCAGTACTCACTGACCGGTTCGGACGGCGTGTTCAACGATGCAACACTGGCTTACAAAGGTAATCCCGATATCACTTGGGAAACATCGAACAACCTCAACGTAGGTTTCGACTTCTCGTTCTTCAAGGGCGGTCTCTCCGGTTCACTTGAATATTATCAGCGTCAGGTGTCCGACATGCTCTTCAACCTCCCCGTGGCACCCTCGCTCGGTTACAGCTCGATTCCCTCTAACGTAGGTTCGATGCGCAACTATGGTGCAGAACTCGACCTCAACTACCGCGCAGTAAACACCCGCGACATCACCTGGGATATCTACGCTAACTTTACCCTCCCCGCCAACAAGGTTATCAAACTGTCACCCGATATCGTCAACAAGGACGGTGACTGGCTCACAGGCGGCCGTATCTTCCACGAAGGTCAGTCGATGTATCAGCTTTATCTCGTGAAATACGCAGGCGTTGATCCTGACACCGGTGAAGCGCTCTACTGGGCGATGCTGCCTGAGAAAGATGCCAACGGCAATACAGTAATGGAAACCGTTGTAGTAGATGGTCAGGAAGTGGAACAGCCCAAACTTACCGAACAGAAAACAGCAAACTACGCTATCGCACAGCAGAACAACCGTCAGTCCACAGGCAACCTCATGCCGAAGGGATACGGTGGCTTCGGTACGCAGCTGAACGCATACGGCTTCGACCTCGCCGTACAGTTCGCCTACCAGTTCGGTGGCCGCATCTACGATAACACATATTCTTCGTTTATGCACGGCATGAAGTCATCTGAAATCGGTATGAACATTCATAAAGACCTGCTCAACGCTTGGGATCATCCCGGCCAGGTGACCGACGTTCCCCGTCTGTCGACCTCCGACCAGTACACCCGTAGCCAGAGCACCCGCTTCCTGACTTCAAGCAACTATCTGTCGCTCAACAATATCACCTTCGGTTATACCCTTCCCGAAAAAGTGACTGCCAAGGCATATCTGAGCAACGTCCGCTTCTACTTCTCTGCTGAGAACGTGGCACTCTGGAGCAAACGCAAAGGTCTTGACCCGCGTCAGAGCTTCACAGCATCAAGCAACGGTACCTACTCACCGATTCGTTGCTTCTCCGGCGGCGTACGTCTCTCCTTCTAATCAATGTCGTCAATTCATAAAGACTGCAAACAATGAAAAATCTCAATAAAATAGTTGCCACGATGCTCGCCGGTGCGATGTTTACCGCATGTGCCGACCTCAACATCGAACCTATGGGCAGCACCATCACCTCAGAGCAGAAAGAGCAGGTCGCATCTGTTGACCCCGCCAAACTTCTCGCCTCTGTAACAGGTATCCCCGCAAACATGATCGCTGCGGGTTCACTCACCGGCGATACTCAGGAATATCAGTGGGACTTCGGTTTCCCCTCGCTGATGCTTCAGTTTGACCTCCGCGGCATGGATATGTTCTCGCTCAACACCGGTTATAACTGGTTCCTGTCATCACAGACTTATGGTGACTGTATCGTTAACTCTCAGTTCGGCTACAATCCCTGGGGTTACAACTACGATGTTATCCGCGCTTGTAACTCACTTCTCGAATCCGCATTGCCCGCTATTGATCTTGAGGCAACTGACGAAGCCACAATGTCGCAGAAGTTCTACGCAGCTCAGGGACTTGCCTTCCGCGCTTACTGCTACCTCTATCTGGTGCAGGCATATCAGTTCACCTACGACGGTCACGAAAATGACGCCGCTGTGCCTGTGATCACTGAAGAGAACAACAATGACGCCGCTGTGAACGGCTGCCCCAACAGCACCGTTGCCGAGGTTTATGACCAGATTCTCGCTGACCTTGACAAGGCTGCATCCTTCATGGAAGGCAACCCTGTAACCCCCCGCACTGTACTTGACAGCAAAACTAACCGCTTCTTCTCCCTTAACGCTGTCTATGGCTTGCGCGCCCGCACCAAGCTGATCATGACTGACTGGGCCGGCGCCGTTGCTGACGCTCAGAAGGCTATCGACAGCTTCTCCGGTTCTCCCCTGAGCCTCGATGAAGCATCTGTTCCCGGATTCAACACAGCTGACGCACACAACTGGATGCTCGGCATCGTTTACACCGAAACAGACAATGCCGTGCGTACCGGTATCGTGAACTTCCCCTCGCACATGGGTTCGTTCTCCTATGGCTATGCAACCGAGGTAGGCGCATTCAAGTGGATCAACGAAAAGCTGTATGCTTCTATTCCCTATACCGACGTCCGCAAGGGCTGGTGGCTTGACGAAGCTGCTGAATCTGCCAACCTCAACGCTGCCCAGCAGGCATATCTTGCTGAACATGGTGCATCAGCCGGCGTACAGGTGAAATTCGCTCCCTACAAGGATCAGGTCGGCGTCGATGTCAACGCAAGCGATATACCTCTGATGCGCGTAGAGGAAATGTACTACATCCTTGCTGAAGCACAGGGTATGCAGTCAGTTTCCACCGGTGTTGAAACCCTCGTAAACTTCGTAAAGACCTACCGCGATCCTTCATACACCTTCTCGGCAACCGATACCGAAGCATTCCGCGATGAAATCTGGAAACAGCGCCGTATCGAATTCTGGGGCGAAGGTCTGTCATATTTCGACATGCTCCGTCTCAAGAAGGATATGGACCGCCGTGGCGGCGGCTGGCCTGCAGCAAATGTATTCTTTGTGAAGGCTGACGACTGGGCTCTCGTTTATCCCACTCCTCAGGCCGAAACTCAGACCAACAAGGCTCTTACGGTCAATCACCCTGCCGGTACAACTCCCACACCTGTATCCAACAACTAAACTCCTCAAAGTCTCCGGGGCGCGCCCCGTGTCCCGGAGACGATTTTCTTCAAATACATTCATTCTAAAGAATCATGAAGTTTTTCAAATATTCAATCCTGGCTTTTGCCGCCGTCAGCATGGCTACCGGTTTCACCGCATGCTCCGATGACGACAATTACACACCGGGTGGTGAGGTAAACGGTGTTTTCTTTGACGCCGAGGCTTCCTCAGCCGTCGAGGTGACCAAGAGCTCGACCTCTTTCACCGTCAGCGTTGGTCGTTCGGGTCTTACCCCCGCCGCTACATATAATGTTACAGCTACCACCGACGCTCCCGAAGGTGCCATGACTTTCCCTGCAACGGTTACCTTTGCCGAGGGTGAACTCACTGCCGAATATGTTGTGGCTGTGGATCCCGCGCTTTTCGAAGGTACATACAACGTCAGCCTGGCATTTGGCGATGGTGTTACGCTTTCTCCCTACGGTGCTGACAAATATGATTTCACCATTAAAGTCGGTATCTCTTATACTGCGTGGAAACCGTTCCTTACCGGTACCGGTACATATGATTACGCTCTGAACTTCCTGTTCACCGGCGATGATCCCGATCTCCCTGTCCTTTATCGTGCGAACGAAGAAGACCCCAACGATATCCAGGTTGTGATCCAGCACCTCTTCCTCGATCAGGATATCTATATGAACGTAAACCTCGGTACGGGTGAGGTGTCAATGCCCATCCAGGCTCTCTATGAAGAAGGTGAACCTCTGACAATCAACAAGGGCGACTATGCGATGTATGTCTGCGACATGTACACTTATGCCATCAATTTCGAGCCCGAGGCTGCTGCCAACTTCAAGGGACTCTCAGTCTTCGATGCAGAAGCAGGTCTTTTCGAAATTGCAATTGCGTATATTGGTAACTCTACAGCCGATGCTTCTAAATGGGGGCTGTTCCAGGGCAGCTACGGTTTTGAATACTTCCAGCTGAGCGGTTTCACCAATGCCAATGTAGAACTTGAATACGAAGGCATGTACACCGATAAGACGAATAATCAGTTTGCCATGTTCACTGTATCTGTAGGTGAAAAAGCAAACAAAGCTATCGTGGGTGTATCCAAGACTGTCAAGGGCGAAAACCTCGCTTATGCAGTGGCTATGGGCACAGTCAAAGGTGTCGAAGTCGGTGCAGGCGAAGGCATGAAAGTAAATGTGCCCCTCGATGGCGCCGGTAAATACGATGCCGCTATCGTTTCTTTCGTAGATGACGAACCTGAAATGTATGCAGTAGTTTCCTTCACTATCAAAGGAACAGCCGGAGGTGACGAGGGAGACGTAGACTGGAAATCTCATGGTGTCGGCGAAATTACCGACGGCTGGATCACCGCACGCTATCAGTTCACCAACAATCAAGACGGTTCTGTGTACACATTTGCAGATCTGCCCTGGGAAGTGATGATTGAGCAGAATGTAAAGACTCCTACTCTTTACCGCATGGTTAATCCCTGGAGTGACCCGAACAGTTTCGTAGTTATGCAGGGAATCAATGAAGATCCTCAGGAAGCCAACATCGAAATCGACTGCGCTAATCCCAATTTCGTCAAGATCGCACCTCAGTATTCCGGTCTCTCCATGAAGATGAACCAGACAGATAAGAAGGCTACGAAGATTGATGTAGGCGACTACTCGTTCATGCTCGGCGAAGAACTTGAGGACGGCACAATCATTGACGAAGAAATCCTCACACGTCTGGGTTACAACTCGACTCTCGAAGACGGCGTTGTGAATGTTCCGCAGGGAGCATGTCGCTTCGGTTATGACGGACAATTCGGCTATGCATGGATTGATGCAGAGAAGCAACCCATCGGTTACGGTATCATCTATCTCGGCGATCCTGATGAACAACTCGGAGCACGTCAGAAAGCACAGAAGCGTGCAGCTGACCGTCTGGCTGTGACACGTGCGTTCAACCCCGCCGGCGTAGGACTCCGCCTGCTGCCCGAGGGTCACAAGGTTCCCCTGCAGGGCGCACCTGTAATCAAATTCAAATTCGCTAAAAAATAAATTTGATTTGAAATATTGAATAAGCATCCGTGCGATTTCGTACGGATGCTTTTTTTCTGTGCTTGAAATAATTTCGGGTCGAAAATAGCTTGCGATTCCGAAATTATTGCTAAATTTGCACGCATAAAACCATAACTGAAAAACCAACCTTTTAAAGAAAGAAATCATGGCATACGTAATCACCGACACATGCGTAGCATGCGGCACCTGCCTGCCCGAATGCCCCGTTGAGGCTATCTCTGAAGGCTCAATCTACAAGATCGATCCCGACACCTGCATCGAATGCGGATCTTGCGCAGCAGTCTGCCCCACCGACTCAATCGAAGCTCCCAACTGATTATCAGTCTCCGATTAAGTAAAACGCGTAGCCCGGCCTCAGGCCGGGCTACGCTGTTTTTATCATGAATGCTTGATAAGTTTCAGTAATTCAGTGTCAGTGCGAAAACGAAAACGGAGACCTGCTACTTGCTGGTCTCCGGCTTCATGGTTGGATGTCAAATCGCCTACTGCTCGGCGTAACTGAGTATCGTAGGCGACTGGACGTCCACCCCATACTCTTTGGCTTTAGCGAGAATCGCGAGAGCCAGTTTGTGTTTCAAATCTTCAGGACAATATCTGAAATATGCCTCGGCTGCGCGCACATGGGCTGCGTCGGGCATAGGATATTCGCGTCGTTCGGGAAGCCCGTAAACTGAATCGGGCAATACCTTTCGTTCTTCTTCGGTCAGGATGTCATGCATAGCGTTTATGTTTTTGATTTGTACAATAAACGCTGTCGCGACAGGAAAGTTAAGACGACCTTGTGTAAAATTTGTTAACGGCGCGAGGCGTCGGATGTTTCCACCACGGATGGCTGCGATTCCTGTCCGGGAACAGCTTTCGGCAGAACCTCGCGAAGCAGCGGAAGCTGCAATTGATGACGTCCGCGTCGGAATGTAATGGCCCCGGTGGGACAGCCCGCCGCGCAATCGAAGCACACTACGCAGCGGGTGAGGTCGATGGTATGTGCGATGTGGTCGATACATTCGCTCTTGCATCCCGCCGAGCAACGTCCGCACCCCACGCATTTGTCAGGGTTGATGTCCATGTGAAGCATGGAGTTGACACTCAGTGCTCCCATAATCGTGCCGAGAGGGCAGAGGGTGTTGCAAAGCAATCGTCCTCGGCGGAACGACATAGTGCCTACGACCACCAATGTGGCTGCGGCAGCAAGCATGGAGCCTGCGGTGAAAGCGAGCGATGCCCCGAGCGGACCGGCTACAGCTGTAACGATGCGGTCGAAGCCCGCCGAAGGGTCAAGAGCCTGGCTTACGGTGGTGATGCCGAGGACAAACGCTCCGGTGCCCAGAAAGAACGTACACCATCGCACCAAGGGGTAGGGCACCGTGAAGCCGAATTTACGCCGGCGCAAGAGGCGGCTGATGCAGTCCTGAAATGTGCCGAGCGGACAAGCCGTGGAGCAGTAGATTCGCCCGAGCAGAAGAGTGACGCCCAGCCAGAGCAGGAGCCAGATGCCTGTGCCTGTGGCAAGTGCGGGAATGAGCTGCCAATGGCGCAGCCAGCAATCGAAACCGAACACCAGAGAAGCCGCAGTGGCCGCCATCACGGCCACGCTGACCGCGACACGCAGCCATTTCGCTGTCTTATATGCTGATTTCAAGAGCTTCATAAAGCGAAATTACACAAAAAAATGCAGGCGGCCAAATTAACATGCAGTTAATTTTGTGATGTGCTGAAAAGTTACTACCTTTGTATCAGTGGCAAAAGAGCCTTACGGCGAGACCGCCTCTCCCTACATCTGATAAATCAAAACACTGACCATATGCGCTTTACTATCTCCCGAAAGCCTTTTTATACAGCTGTCTCGGCTGTCAGCAAGGTGATTAATGCAAAGAATTCCCTCAGTATACTCGACAATTTCCTGTGCACACTGGCCGGCGATACCCTCACGGTGACCGGCGCCGATATGGATAACGAACTTTCGGCGCACGTCGATGTGGCCGACTCCGACGGCGACACTAAGTTCTGCCTGCCCGCACGCCGCCTGGTCGAGCTTCTCAAGGAGCTGCCCGACACATCGCTCGTGATAGAGATGAACGACCAGACTTTCGAGGTGCTTATCAAATATCCCGGCGGACAGTATAACATGATGGCCATCAGTGGTATGGAGTACCCTGTCTATCGTGCTGACGATGACGATAACGCACCCATGGAATTCGACATCACCGCTGAATCGCTTCTTCAGGGACTCGACTACACGATTTTCGCTGTCGGTGACGATGACTACCGCCCGATGATGAAAGGCGTGCTGTTCGACATCAAACCCGACCGCATGATCTACGTGGCCACCGACACCCACAAACTGGTGCGCTTCACTGACCACCGCGTCGCCCCCGGCATCGAGGCATCGTGCATAGTGCCGGTAAAGCCGGCCAACATCCTGCGCAACATAGTGTCAAAAGATGAAAAGGTGCATGTGTCGATGACCCGCAAGAGCGCCACGCTCACCACAGAAAAAATGGTGTTCCGCTGCTCGTTCCTCAACGGACGTTTCCCGCCGTACGAACGTGTGATTCCCACACAATCGCCGTTCACGCTCACCTTTGACCGTGTGGCAACCCTCAACGCTGTGCGTCGTGTGGCAATCTTCGTCGATCCCGGTCACGGTCTCGAGAAATTCAAGATCACCCCTGAGCATCTCGAAATCAAGAGCGACGATAACGGCATGGGTACAGCAGCCCGCGAGGTGGTTCCGTGCGGATTCGACGGCCCCGAGACCGTCATCGGTTTCAGCGCTCCTTTCCTGATCGAGTTCCTCGGCATCATTCCCACAGACGAAGTTGTTGTGGAGCTCGCCGATCCGTCGCGCGCCGGAGTGTTCACACCCGCGGAGAATATCGAAGGCACCGAGCTCGTGATGTTGCTGATGCCCATGAATGTCGATAAATTCTGAAACTGACAGAGATGAAGCTCCAGCTCAGAAGACCTATCGTATTCTTCGACCTCGAAACCACAGGTATAAATATCACCCGCGACCGTATCGTCGAAATTTCAATAGTGAAGGTAAGTCCCGGACATGAGGACCGGCCGGAGGTAAAATGCCGCCGCATAAACCCAGAGATGCCTATCCCCGCCGAGGCCACTGCAATCCATCACATCTCGGATGCCGATGTGGCCGACGCTCCCACATTCAAGCAAGTGGCCAAAAGCCTTGCCGATTTCATCCGCGGATGCGACATAGCGGGGTTCAATTCCAACCGGTTCGACATTCCCCTGCTTGATGAAGAGTTCAACCGCGCCGGAGTGGATTTCGATTTTCACAAAGCCCGGTTCATAGATGTTCAGACCATCTTTCACAAGCAAGAACCGCGCACATTGGTGGCCGCCTATAAATTCTATTGCGGAAAGGACCTCGAAGGCGCGCACAGCGCGCAAGCCGACACACTCGCCACCTACGAGGTATTACTTGCGCAGCTTGACCGCTACGAGTCGCTGCCTTCCGATGTCGAGGGTCTCGCAGCCTATGCGACACCCAACCGCAATGTGGACCTCATGGGTCGTCTGATATATGACGATCAGGACCGTGAGGTTATAAACTTCGGTAAACACAAGGGACGTCCGGCAGCCGAGGTGCTGCGTGAAGACCCAGGTTATTACAGCTGGATAATGCAAGGCGATTTCTCGAACGATACCAAACGAGCCTTCACGCGCATCAAACTGGCATCAAGCAAGAACAAGTCAAAAAAATAATGTCGACAAGCATAGCTCTGAACAATCTGCACGGACGCCATATCGTGCTTGGAATCACCGGAGGCATAGCAGCATATAAATCGGCCGTTCTGGTGCGGCTGTTCGTAAAGGCCGGAGCCGAGGTGCAGGTGATCATGACTCCTAACGCCCGTGAGTTCATCGGTCCCGTCACCATGTCGACTCTGACCGGCAAACCTGTGATAACCGAATTCTTTTCGGCAAATACGGGTGAATGGCATTCGCATGTTGACCTTGGACTCTGGGCTGACGCGATGGTGATAGCTCCGGCGACAGCCTCCACCATAGCCAAGATGGCTAACGGTGTGGCCGACAATATGCTTGTAACGTCCTATCTCTCGGCCCGGGCGCCGGTGTTCGTGGCTCCCGCTATGGATTTCGACATGATGCAGCATCCATCCACCGTGCGCAACATCGAGACCTTGCGGTCATACGGAAACCACATCATCGAGCCGGCCGAAGGAGAGCTTGCCTCGCATCTTGTCGGCAAAGGACGTATGGAAGAGCCGGAAGCCATAGCTCTGGCCATCGACGCTTTTTTCGGCGTGTCCGGTCCGCTGGCCGGGCATCACGTGCTCGTTACTGCAGGACCTACATACGAACGCATCGATCCGGTGCGCTTCATAGGCAATTTCTCATCCGGACTGATGGGTTATGCCATAGCCAATGCCGCGGCCTCGATGGGCGCAAAGGTCACTCTGGTAAGCGGCCCCGTCGACCGGTCGCTCCGGACATATCCCGGAGTGGAGACCGTGCAGGTTGAAAGCGCCCGCGAGATGCTCGACGCCTGCGCGAAAGCTTTTCCGGAGTCTGATATAGCGATAATGGCGGCAGCCGTGGCCGACTATCGGCCCTCGGAATGTCATGAATCGAAGATCAAACGCGAGAAGGACGGAATAGATGTCATAGAACTGGTCAAGAACCCCGACATCGCCGCCACTCTCGGCCAGATGAAACGCCCCGGACAAGTGCTCGCAGGATTCGCTCTCGAGACCGACCACGAACGCGAGAATGCCAAAGATAAACTCGCCCGCAAGAACCTCGACATGATTGTCCTCAACTCGTTGCGTACACCCGGTGCCGGTTTCGGAGTGACGACAAATGCCGTCGAAATAATATTCGCATCTGGGAATCCTGCGATATCCGTGCCTTTGAAGTCAAAAGAAGAAGTGGCGCTCGAAGTGGTGCGTGCCGCCGCCATACTGCTTCCTTTATAATATAATAATGCGGGGATGATGCGCGTTATATCGTTATGAAATACTTTCTCCTCATATTATTTGTCGTAACCGCTGCTTTCACACGTGTGTCGGCTCAGGAACTCAACTGCACAGTGGAGTTCAACACCGACCAGCTCTCAGGCACCAACAAGTCCGTGTTCGAGACACTCCAGAGTGCCGTGAGCGACTATATGAACACCACGACTTTCACGCCCGCGCAGTTCGCTGCCAACGAGAAAATTGAATGCCGCATGTTTTTCACTGTAAAGGAATATTCCGATGACGGCATCATCAAGGGCGACCTGCAGGTGCAGTCGACACGTCCGGTGTACAATTCATCATATACCACCACGCTGCTTAACTTCAAGGATTCGAAGATTGATTTTGAATATCGTGAGGGTGATCCGCTCGTGTTCACGGTCAATTCGATGGAGAGTCAGCTTACCGCAATTCTGAATTTCTACGCTTACCTCATCCTTGCCATAGATTTCGATTCTTTCGCCCCGAAAGGCGGGGAACCCTTCTGGGAGCGTCTCCAGCAGATAGTGCAGATGGCTCAATCGTCCGGCGAGACCGGCTGGAAGGCTTTCGAGGACACCAAGAACCGCTCCGCCTTGCTTTCCGCTTTCACGGAAGGCCGCACCGGAGACGGTCTGCGCACTATGCTTTACGACTATCACCGTCGCGGACTTGACCAGATGTCATTATCAGTCGATAAAGGTCGGGCTGTGGTGACCGAAAGTCTTGATGCCGTCAAGGCCGTCTACGACATCCAGCCGATGTCCGTGGCGCTGTCTATGTTCAAAGATGCTAAACTCGACGAACTTGTGAACGTGTATTCCAAGGCTCCGTCCGATGAACGTACAAAGGTGTACAACCTCCTCCAGCCGCTCTATCCTACAGAAGAGCAGCGACTTACCAAACTCAAAAACGGTCAGGAAAAATGATGACCTATCTTTACATAAGCAATTATGCGCTGATTCGCGAGCTTGAACTGCAGCCCGGCGAAAAGTTCAACATAATTACCGGTGAGACAGGCGCGGGAAAATCCATTATGCTGGGTGCGCTCGGGCTTTTGCAAGGTAAGCGCGCCGACATAAAGGCCGTAGGAAGTCCATCGGCCAAATCCATAGTTGAGGCCTCGTTCCGTCCGGCTCCGGAAATCATGGCAGATGTGGCTCCTATTCTAAAAGAGAACGACGTCGAGGCTGATGACACACTTGTGATACGTCGCGAAATTCATCCGTCAGGCCGATCATCCGCCACCATAAACGGCGTTCCTGTACGTCTCGGAGTGTTATCGGAGATTACCGACCGCATCGTGGATATCCATTCGCAGCATCAGAATCTTCAGCTTAACGATCCGGCCTTTCAACTCGGAATTCTCGACGACATGGCGGAGAACTCAGCTTTGCTCGACGCTTATCATAAGGCTTACGCCGAATATCGCGCGTCATTGCTGAAATTCTCACGTACGCGCGATGAAATAGAACGCACCGGAGCGGATGCCGACTATCTTGAATACCAACTCAACGAACTCAGGAAACTCGATCTGTCACCCGATGAAGAGTCAGAGCTCGAACAGCTTCGTGACACACTGAGCAGTACGGGCGAGATAGCCGAGGCACTCGCATCCGCCTCACAACTTCTCAGTTGGCGTCCCGGTAATGCCACCGAACTGGTTACAGAGGCTCTCGGATCGTTGCGCGATGCATCTAATCTCAGCGAAGAATATGCTCCCTTGGCCGAAGAACTCCGCCGTGTGAGAGATTCTCTTGACAGTCTGGCCGAAACTGTGGCTGCCAAAACCCGGGACCTTCGTCACGACCCCAAGGAACTCGCGGAAGTGGAACGACGTCTTGAACGCATATCCGCACTAAAGACCAAGCATAGAGTCTCTACCGTGGGAGAACTTGTGGAACTCCGCGACAGCCTCGAAGGCCGCCTCGCAGCACTCGAAGATTCCGACACCCTGCTCAAAAGCCTCGAACAACACGCACGCGGACTCAAACGGCGTGCCGTGGAACTCGCCTCCGAATTATCGGAACGTCGCCGTGCGGCCGCTGAATCCCTTATGGCAATGCTTACGGAGAAAGCGCGTCCTCTCGGAATGGAAAATCTCCGTTTCGAGATAAGAATAGAATCAGGCAAACTCAATCCCGACGGTTCCGACACCGTGGAATTCCTGTTTGCGTTCAACAAGAATCAGGAACCCGCACCAGCCGGCGGTCGCGCCTCCGGGGGTGAAATTTCCCGAGTGATGCTTGCCCTTAAGGCTGTGACTGCTCATCGTCGCGGCCTCCCGACCATCATCTTCGACGAGATCGACACCGGAGTGTCAGGAGACGTTGCCAACCGCATGGCCTCACTCATGGCCGACATAAGCCGTTCGAGCCAGGTGCTCACGATCACGCACCTACCCCAGGTGGCAGCCCGCGGCAACACTCATTTCAAAGTGTATAAGGAAGACGACGAGACGTCGACCAGTACCCATATCCGCATGCTCTCACCCGAAGAACGTCGCTCTGAAATAGCTCTGATGCTGAGCGGCTCCACTAAAGATCCATCGGCTCTTGCTGCAGCCGACACTTTATTAAAAATCTCCGACTAACCCATCTGTCCTCACATGGAACCTACCGATTATATCTACGGTCTGCGCGCGATCATCGAAGCCATACGTCAGGGCCGTCCCATCGACAAACTCTTTATCCGCAAAGATCTTCAGGGCGAACTCGCTTCCGAACTTTTCGGTTTGCTGAAACAGCACCGGATTGTGGCTCAGCGAGTGCCGGTGGAACGACTTAACCGAATTACCCGAAAGAACCATCAAGGGGCGATAGCCATCCTCTCAGCCGTTGAATACCGGAATCTTGGGACTCTGGTTACTTCGCTGTTTGAAGAAGGAATCTTGCCATTCATCGTTGTGCTCGACGGCATAACCGATGTGCGTAATTTCGGTGCGATAGCCCGCACGGCGGAATGTTGTGGCGTTAATGCCATCGTGATCCCCGAGCGCGGAAGTGTCAGTGTGGGAGCCGATGCCGTGAAGACCTCGGCCGGAGCTCTGCTTTCTCTTCCCGTATGTAGAGACCATACTGTCGCCGGTGCCGTCAGATTCCTGAAAGACAGCGGTTTCAATGTGGTAGCCGTGAGTGAGAAAGCCGATTTCAATTACACACGCGCCGATTATACTGTCCCTACGGCTCTGGTGATGGGAGCCGAGGACACGGGTATATCTCCGGAAGTGATGAAACTGTGCGATACGCGTGTCTCGATTCCAATGTTCGGAGATATCGGCTCGCTAAACGTGTCGGTAGCAGCCGGTGTGATGATGTACGAGGTGGTACGTCAGCGCCTTGAAGATAATCTGGAGGTGATTTAAAGTCTGGTCTTAGCCCCGGTTCCCCAATATTTGTTAACGCTGAGGCGGTCAAGCGTTATGCAGATGTGTTCGCGCAGTGAGGGAGCAATGCGGTTGCATTGTGACCGAAACAAGCGGACACAGATGCATGACGATTGGCCGTGGCAATGGTAACTCATGCCACGGATAAGTAAGAATAATGATATGTACGGATTTCGGGGTGGAGTTGGATTATACAAACCGCAACATAAACATTGCGCATGCCGCCATCGCAATTCCTTTTGAAGTGTGAAGGAATTGTTCGTAGTTTCTGTTT
>CAMWNG010000012.1 GCA_947175575.1 uncultured Bacteroidales bacterium
GTATAATCCAACTCTACCCCGAAATCCTTACATATACATCATTATTCTTTCTTATCCGTGGCATAAGTTTCCATTGCCACGGCCAATCGTCATGCATCTGCGTCCGCTTGTTTCGGTCACAA
This sequence comes from uncultured Bacteroidales bacterium, assembly GCA_947175575.1. Lineage (GTDB taxonomy): Bacteria > Bacteroidota > Bacteroidia > Bacteroidales > Muribaculaceae > CAG-873. The sequence continues at coordinate 123 of CAMWNG010000012.1, forward strand.
TGCAACCGCATTGCTCCCTCACTGCGCGAACACATCTGCATAACGCTTGACCGCCTCAGCATTAACAAATATTGGGGAACCGGGTCTTAATAACGAGCCGTGCTTCGCGATGGTTCAAATTCTATCGCAATTCATGGCATCTACACATTCTGACACGGGGATTTTTTAAGAAAATGTGAAGGGGGTTTCGGAGTTTTTTTGCTAACTTTGCAACATGGCAAAGAAAGTAGTTGAGACTCCGCTGATGAAGCAGTATTTCGAGATGAAGCAGAAGCATCCGGATGCTGTGTTGCTGTTCCGTGTGGGCGATTTTTACGAGACTTTCTCGGACGACGCCATCACGGCTTCCGAGATTCTTGGCATCACCCTTACACGGCGCGCCAACGGCCAGGCCCAACACGTAGAACTCGCCGGATTTCCCCACCACGCACTCGACACCTATCTGCCCAAACTGGTGCGCGCGGGCAAACGTGTAGCCATCTGCGAACAGCTCGAGGATCCCAAACTCACCAAAAAGCTCGTAAAGCGAGGCATCACAGAACTCGTCACGCCCGGCGTGGCCATGAACGACAACGTCCTCTCCCACCGCGAGAACAACTTCCTGGCAGCCCTGCATTTCGGCAAGTCGCTCACGGGCGTAGCATTCCTTGACATCTCCACCGGCGAATTCCTGACCGCAGAGGGTCCCGAAGAATATATCGACAAGATAGTGGCGAACATGGCGCCGAAAGAGGTGCTGGTGGAACGCGGCATGCGACAGCGGGCCACCGACACCCTGACCGAGAAATACACCATGTTCGAACTCGAGGACTGGCTGTTCACCGCTGATGCTGCCGATGAACGCCTGCGACAACAGTTCGGCACCGCCTCGCTCAAAGGATTCGGAATCCAGGGCATGCATGAGGCCATAATAGCCGCAGGGGCCATCATGCACTATCTCGACTACACCAAGCATACCCGCACGGCGCACATCACTTCGATATCGCGCATCGAGGAGGACCGCTATGTTCGCCTCGACAAGTTCACGGTGCGCAATCTGGAACTGGTGTCTGCGCTTGACGAAGGCGGACGGAGCCTTATGAGCGTGCTCGACCGCACCGTCACCCCTATGGGCTCCCGACTGCTGCACCGCTGGCTCATGTTCCCGCTCAAGGATCCGAAGGCCATCAACGAACGCCTCGATGTAGTGGAGGCGTTCTTCCGCATGAGCGACGGGCGCGACATACTCGACGAACAGCTGCACGAGATAGGCGATCTCGAACGCCTGGTGTCCAAAGTGGCCACACGTCGCGCCACCCCGCGCGACCTTCTGCAGATCCGCACGGGTCTGCTGGCTCTCGGCCCGGTGCGCGAGCTGTGTCTGGAGTCCGGCGCTCCGGCGCTCCGCAAGCTGGGCGAATGTATCGACCCTTGCGTTGCCGTGACCGATGCCATCGGTCGCACGATCCGCCCCGACGCCGGAATGAAAGGAGACTTCATCGCTCCGGGCGTTTCGGCTGAGCTTGACGAACTCCGGGCCATCGCATACTCCGGCAAGGACTATCTGATGCAGATTCAGGCGCGCGAGATACGCAACACCGGAATTCCGTCGCTCAAGATCGGATTCAACAACGTGTTCGGATATTATATAGAAGTGACCAACACTCACCGCGAGAAAGTGCCGCCCGAATGGATACGCAAACAGACCCTCGTCAACGCCGAACGCTACATCACACAGGAACTTAAGGAATACGAAGAAAAGATCCTCACCGCCCAGGACAAGATAGAGTCGCTTGAAGCCGGATTGTTCAACGACCTAATCACCACTGTCAGCGCCTATATCCCCACGATGCAGCAGGATGCCGCCGCCCTTGCCAAAATCGACGTGCTGAGCGCCTTCACCCGCATAGCCGCCGAGAACCGCTACACACGGCCCGTCGTCGACGATTCACTGACTCTCCGGCTCGTGAACGCACGCCATCCTGTGATCGAACGACGCCTGCCGCCGGGCGAGCCGTACATCGCCAACACCGTTGAGCTCGAGAACGACTCGTCTCAGATTCTCATGATCACCGGCCCCAACATGTCGGGCAAATCGGCCTTGTTGCGCCAGACGGCCCTGAATGTCATAATGGCTCAGATCGGATGCTTCGTGGCGGCCGAGAGCGCGCACATCGGCGTGGTGGACAAGATTTTCACCCGTGTAGGCGCATCTGACAATATCTCGCTGGGAGAATCCACCTTCATGGTGGAGATGAACGAGGCCGCCGCAATCCTCAACAACATGTCGCGCCGCTCTCTGATCCTTTTCGACGAACTCGGACGCGGCACGTCGACCTATGACGGCATCTCGATCGCTTGGTCGATCATCGAATATATCCACGAATACCGCGGCCTGCATCCCAAAACACTCTTCGCCACCCATTACCACGAACTGAACGACATGGCAGACTCGTTCAAACGGATAGTGAACGTGAACGTCTCGGTGAAGGAGATTGACGGGAAGGTGGTGTTCCTGCGCAAACTCGCCCCGGGCGGATCCGAACACTCATTCGGAATACATGTGGCCCGGCTGGCTGGCATGCCGCGCGAAATCGTCGACCGCGCCGACCGTGTGCTCCACCGGCTTGAGAAGGCCAACAGTAACGGAGCCGCCGTCTCCGCGCCGGACATGGCGTCGGCCACATCCCCCGAACCGGGCGTGCAGCTGTCTTTCTTTCAACTTGACGACCCGGTGCTGGAACAAGTGCGCGACGCCCTCCTGGGCATAGACATCAACAACCTCACGCCACTTGAGGCACTCACCAAACTGAACGACATCCGAAACATCCTGACAGGCAAATTCTGACAACTCTCATCCCAAACCATACACCATGAAAATCATCCCCCGCCTACACGCCGCAGCCGTCCTCTCTGCCGTCTGTCTCTCTGCCGCCGCAGAGGCTCCGCAGGGATATTACAAATCACTCGACGGACTCAGCGAAGGGCAGCTCAAAACCGCCATATACGAACTGGTGCGCAACTTCACCAAAGTATCATCCTACTCCGCTTTGCCGCAGTATTTCCAGCGCACCGACGTCTATCCCGAATCGAACCGATGGTGGGACATGTACAGCGACATCCCCCTGTATGCGCCAAAATTCACCGGGCTGAACCGTGAACATTCCTTCCCGAAAAGCTGGTGGGGCGGCTCCGAGGGCGTCAGCGCCTATGTCGACCTCAACCACCTCTATCCCTCCGAGGCCGCGGCCAATATGGCCAAGAGCAACTATCCTCTCGGCGAAGTGTCCCGCACTGAAAAGGTAAAATTCGATAACGGAGTGTCCAAGGTAGGCTATCCGGTCACCGGTCAGGGAGGAGGTTGCCAATGGGTATTCGAACCCGACGATGAATACAAGGGCGATTTCGCACGCACTTATTTCTACATGGCCACCTGCTATCAGGACCTCACCTGGAAATACACCTATATGGTGAGCCAGAACCTCTACCCCACCCTTACGGGCTGGGCGGCCCGAATGCTGCTCGAATGGCACCGCAACGATCCCGTCAGCGACAAGGAAATCAACCGCAACGACGTTGTGTATTCCATCCAGAACAACCGTAATCCCTTCATCGACCATCCCGAACTTGCGGAATATCTATGGGGCGATAAAGTTGGCCAGGCATTCAAAGTGTCAACGACCACACAGCCCGGAGGCGATCCCGTGCTGACCACTCCCACTCAGGGCATGTCGCTCGACTTCGGGCAGGTCGCTGTCGGTTCGCAGACCACCTCAGACCTTTTCTTCCACGGAGAGAATCTGACGGGACCTCTCGACCTGACCATCACCGGCACAGACGGCAAGATGTTCTCCATACCCTCCCATAACCTCTCGGCCGCTCTGGTCAACAGCGAACAGGGCACATGGCTCCGCGTCACCTACAAACCCACAGAGACAGGGCAGCATGCAGGGCGTCTCATAATTTCGGAAGGCGGCCTGACAGGATCGCGCGGAATTGCTCTCATCGGCGAATGTCTGCCGGTGCCCGTTCTTACGGCATGCACCGCCACCGATCCCACCGACATAACATCGTCGAGCTACCGTGCAAACTGGACCACACCCTCCGGCGAGACCGTGGACTACTGGATCGTTACGCGCACCAAATTCGCCCGCGGAGAAGCCGAGATGGAAGAAATCCTGGCTGAAGAACCCGGTATAATTATCGAAGGTTTCGATCAGTGGGAGTCCGAGACATACTCGGTGCAGAGTGTCCGTCTGGGCTATCGTTCTCCCATGTCAAACGTGGTGTTCGTCGACCATAACGGCATCACCGGCGTAACCACGGGCGAGAGCGCACTGATAGTGCATGGCTTCGACGGCTGCCTGCGCTTCACGTGTCCCGCGCCTCACACCGGAGTCAACATTTACGACATCAGCGGCCAGCTCGTGATGACCATCGACCGGGTGACCGACAACACCGATGTAGACATCACTCCCGGCATCTACTTCGTCACCACCAACGAATGTCGCCGACCGATCAAGGTTGCCGTAAAATAAAAAGTAACTCTTAAAAAATGCTTAACCTTACACCGCTTGTCCGTCCCCGCTTCGTGAAGGATGCGATGGCCGATCTGGCCGTGGATTCTCGCGAGGCCATACGCGACGCTCAGACCGCCGTTCTGGCAATGCTGACCCGTGGCGGCGCGGCCACGGCTTACGGACGCGAGAAAGGCATCCGCCCGGCGATGAGCTATCAGGAATTCGCGTCCCGCGTGCCTGTGACCGACTATCCGGCCATACGCCCTTGGGTTGAACGGATGCTGCACGGCGAACGCGACATCCTCTGGCCCGGTCGCTGCGTCCGTTTCGCCCAGTCAAGCGGCACGTCAGACGGCAAGAGCAAGTTCATACCCGTCACCGACGACTCCCTGAGGCTCAATCACTACTCCGGCGGATCGGCCGTGGTGTCGCACTATCTGCGACGGAATCCGGCTTCAAGGCTTTTCGCAGGGAAGAGTTTCATTCTGGGCGGCTCGTTCGCCAACGAATTGTCGGGGCTGCCGACCGGTGTGAAAGTCGGCGACCTGTCAGCTAACCTGATCGACGCCATCAATCCGGTGGTCAATCTGTTCCGTGTACCCTCGAAACGCATCGCGCTGATGGAAGACTGGAGCAAGAAACTGCCCGCGCTCGCGGAAGCTTCGGTCAGAGAAAACATAACCAACATATCGGGGGTGCCTTCGTGGTTCCTCACCGTACTCCGCCGCGTGATGGAGCGCGCCGGTGCAGATAACATTCATGAGGTCTGGCCGGGACTCGAAGTGTTCTTTCACGGAGGCATCTCTTTCGAGCCTTACCGCGAACTTTACCGCTCCATAACCGACCCGGCACGCATGCACTATGTCGAGACCTACAACGCCTCTGAAGGATTCTTCGCCGTTCAGGACACAGACACACCCCGATCCATGCTCCTGCTGCTGCGCCACGGAGTCTTCTATGAATTCGTTCCTGCCGACGATCAGTCGGCGCCACCGGTGCCGGCATGGGAAGTTGAGCCGGGCCGATGCTACAGTCTGCTGATCACCGCGCCTAACGGACTTTGGCGCTACGCCATAGGTGATGTGGTGAGAATCGACACGGTCGCCCCGCTCCGCATCACCATCGCAGGGCGTACCAAGGCATACATAAATGCGTTCGGAGAGGAACTGATGGTGCATAATGCCGACGCCGCGCTCGCCGCAGCATGCGCCGCCACAGGAGCGAGCGTGCTCAACTATACAGCCGCACCGGTGTACACCTCGGAGGGAAAACGCGGACGCCACCAGTGGCTTATCGAATGGGACAAAGAACCACCCTGCGGCATCGAGGCTTTCGCCGATGAACTCGACAATCGCCTCCAGCAGGAGAATTCAGACTATCAGGCCAAACGGGCAGGGGGGATTTTCCTTGACCGGCTCAGTATCACCACAGCGCGCCCGGGCCTCTTCGACGCGTGGCTCGGCTCTACCGGCAAACTCGGCGGACAGCGCAAGGTGCCCCGCCTCAGCAATACACGTGAAACCATCGAATCCATGCTCGAATTAAACAAATAACCATGAAACTGCATAAAATACTGTCCGCACTGGTGTGCGCCACTGCGGTATTCGGCATATCGGCACAAAATGCGCCCCGCTACATCTTCTACTTCATAGGCGACGGCATGGGGCTGAATCCTGTCATGACCGCGCAGGCCTACAACCGCGATGTGCTCAAAAACCCCGATCCGCTGCTGATGATGCAGTTCCCCGTGGCTTCATGGGCAATGACATACTCGGCCTCGGCCCCCATAACAGACAGCGCGGCAGCCGGCACGGCCCTATCCACGGGTCACAAGACCCGCAACGGCATGGTGGGAATGACTCCCGACTCCGTAGCCGTCAACTCCATAGCCCGCGACTTCAAGGATGCCGGATACGGTGTGGGCATCATTACCTCAGTCGGAGCGGACGACGCCACTCCGGCTGCATTCTATGCACATGCGCCTTACCGCAAACTGTACTATGACATTGACCTGCAGGCCGCTCGTTCGGGCTATGACTTCATAGCCGGCGCCGGACTCGGAGGTCTCAAGGACAAGGAGGGCAGGCCTACCGATATCCCCGCGGTGATGGCTGAGAACGGAGTGCAGATGGTATGGGGAGCCGACGGAATCGAAAAAATCAATTCGGACAAGGTGATTCTCCTCGGCGACAGTGTGCGCACATGGAACATCGGTTACACCATCGACTCAATCCCCGGCGCGCTCAATCTGCCGCTTATGACACGCACGGCCATGAAGCATCTGGATCGAGTCGCGCCTGATCGCTTCTTCCTGATGGTCGAGGGAGGCAACATCGATCATGCCCTGCACGCTAACGACGGCGGAGCGGCCATCAAGGAAATCCTCAACTTCAACCAGGCACTGCGCGAGGCATACGATTTCTACACCGAACACCCGGACGAAACCCTTATAGTGGTAACCGCCGACCACGACACAGGCGGCATGAGCCACGTGCGCTCCAAGACTTCGTTTCCCAACCCGCTCAGCGTCTTCGACTATCAGAAAGTATCCAAAGAAGGATTTTCCGATTACTGTAAAGGATTGCTCGACCGTACAGAACCCTACGGATGGGACGATATGCGTCTCTATCTGGGCGAGAACTTAGGTCTGTTCAATCAGATTCCTGTGAGCGATGAGGCTGAGGAGGCGTTGCGGACGGCCTTCCACAACACATTCGACATGCGGAACACGGCCGACCAAAAGACCCTTTACGCCTCGTTCAACTCATTCGCTGTCGAAGTATTCCGTCTGCTCAACGAAGCCGCGGGCACCATTTTCACCACTACGGCCCACTCCGGCAACCTCGTGCCTGTCTTCGCCATTGGCGCCGGAGCCGATGAGTTCCGGCATCCGAACAATAACACTGACCTCCCCCGGATAATCTCCGGAATAGCGAACCGACACGACTGAGAAAAGTTTCTCGCGCCAACCTTTTATCCACTGTGTTTGTTTGACTTAACGACACAACAATCAAAATGAACGAACAGAACCCACAGAGCAAGCAAACCTCAACCGCGCAGGCGTCACGGTCGAAATGGCGTGTGCGCTGGCTGCAGATGGTGGCATGGCGGCGCGCGCATGTCCCCATCGGCCTTTCGCTGCTCGTGCTGGCCATGTTGGTCGGCATAGGGGGCGGAATCGGCGCATGGTTCCTCAAATGGAGCATTTCAGGGCTGACCTCGCTTGTGTTCCACCACCTGGATCCCGGTGGCGTCAACTGGTATCTGCTCTGGTTGCCTTTCGCGGGCATCCTGCTCGTAGCGTGCTACCAGAGATATGTAATCCACGCCTCGCTTGAACACGGCACCACACGGATGTCGCAGGCACTGGCCGCGCGTCAGTTCGCCATGCGCCCCGGGCTGATGTATCAACCGCTGCTGGCGGCCGTGGTGACTCTGAGCGCGGGCGGTTCGGCCGGCGCGGAAGGCCCGATCGCCACCGCGGGAGGTGCCATAGGCTCGAACATAGGACGGTTGTTCGGAGTGACGCCCGAAATGATGCGCGTGCTCATCGGCTGCGGCGCGGGAGCGGGAATAGCGGGCATCTTCAAGGCTCCGATCGCGGGCGCCCTGTTCACCCTTGAGGTTATGAAGATGCGGCTCGACACGCTTACGGTTCTGGCTCTGATTCTGTCATCGGTGTGTGGCGCGATGACCTGCTACGCCATGACAGGATATACTTTCGACGTGCAATTCCTGCCGCACTCGTTCTTCAACCCTGCGGCCATGGGCTGGATAGTGCTGTTAGGAGTGTTCTGCGGATTCTATTCCATTTATTATAATAAGGTGACGGCCCTGCTGCACCGGTGGTATGACGGAATGACGAATCACTGGATCCGCAACGTCAGCAGTGCGGGCGTTCTTGCCGTAAGTCTGCTGATTTTCCCATGCCTTTACGGCGAGGGGTACAGCACCGTCACCCAGCTTGTGAACGGCAATGAGACCGGATGGATTCACGGCACAGTGTTCGCCTCAATGGGACTCGGAGACGTCGCCCTCATAGGCATCGCGGCCCTTTTGATGCTCCTGAAGGTGTGGGCCACGATTTCGTCGAACAGCGGCGGTGGTGTGGCCGGTGATTTCGCCCCGACGATCTTTGCCGGAGCTGTGGCCGGTCTTGTCTTCGCACGGCTCATCAACCTCATTCCCGGAGTAGAGGTCTCAGTTTCGCTGTTCGCCTTGCTCGGCACAGCGGGAGCATTCGCGGGCATCATCCACGCCCCGCTGATGGCCATGTTCCTCGTGGCCGAGATGGTAGGCAACGGCTACGGCTTCTTCCTGCCCCTGATGGTCACAAGCATCATCAGCTACGTGATCGTGAAGATCTTCACCCCCGGCAGCCGCTGGGACAACGGCAACGGCCACGACGACCTCACCGCCCTACTCCAATCCCCCACCATCAACGCCATCCAAGCCTCCCACAAATAACCCGGAGCGGCACCATCATACAAGATAATGAAATTTGGAGCTAAGACCTTAGGTTATAGAATGTCTTGGCGGTTAACGGTCTATACGGTTAACGGTCTATACGGTTAACGGTCTATACATCGAACCATCAAATGAACCTCTCTGCTGAGTTAGCGTAATAATTTCATAAAACATATCAGACAATAAAAAAAGTCCGGGGGAACCGGACTTTTTTATTGGGGGTTGCGGGTGATGTCAGAGGACTGCCACTTTGGCGGTGGTGTCGCCGGCTGTCACTACATAGACGCCTGCGGCGAGGGGGATGATTGTGGTGCCACGGGCTTCGCGGACAGCAACGGTGCGGCCGCTGAGGTCGGCAACGCTGACTGAAACGGGTTCGGCAGCAGTAACGACAATAGCACCGGAAGCGGTGGAGATGGTCACGCCGTCGGCAGAAGCGGCATCAACACCCTGAACTACCTTGACCTTAGCGGCGTTCGAAGCAGGAGATTCGCCACGGTTGAACATGGTGGTGACATGGTAGGTGTGGTCGCCGGCTTCAACATCTGTATCAGTTACGGATGTTTCGGGAATGAGGGTTTCGTTAACCATCTTGCCGTCGCGGTAGAGGTTGTAGCCCTTGATTTCAAGAGGATCGCCCTTGTCGGCGGGGATGAAGGTGAATTCATCGAGCATGAGCATAAGGCCGAGATCTACCTTGTAGTTGATGGCGAAGTATTTGGAGCCTTCAGGAATTTCCACGGAGTACTGTATCCATGTTCCGGATGTGAGTATAGGTTCGCCTACGATAGTGAAGTCTTCGATGTTCTTGCCTGTGGAAGAAACCATGAAGTTGAGCGATTCGCGGATGTAACCGTAGGGGTCGTAGGAGCGGGCCCAGAAAGTGACTTCCTGAGCCTCGCCGGTGAGTTCGGGTGAGATGGCCCAGTCGTTTGTGGCACCATCTTCGGAGCCGCACATAGCGAGGAATCGGTCGCCGGTGACGGGGAAGTATGGCATGTAGTGACCTACAGCATCAGCGATGGCACCGCCGACTGTCTGACCCTGGAAGGGGAAGCGGTCGTTGGGGTCGATGACGAGTGTGGGAAGGTCGTCGACATCGACGAAGGTCCAGTCGCCGTAAACATTTACAGCATTTGGCTCGCCGTTCTCGAAGGATTCGGTGATTCGTACGGGGATAATCTCGAGCGAAGGTTCGTTCCAGTGAAGATCAACGGTCGAGTTGAGACCGGCCTGCGCGGTGAGACCTTCGACAGCGGGATAGTTGGGAAGTGTATGAATGACGGAAACTTCGGGCGAGATGTTATCGGAGAGGTCTTCGTCAGCGTCATAATAGACACGCATGGACACCTTGACATCCTGACCGCAAACGTGTGAGAACACGTGGCGGAAAGACACGACGCGGGCCTTGCCAGGCATAACGGGATCAAGGGGCTGGGTAGCCACTTCCACGCCATCGACCAGAAGAGCCACGGTGGCGCCTTCGGCTTCGAAGTTACCGAGATTCTCGATGCGGGCGCGCACCTCGAAGGATTCGTCTACACCGACTTTCTCAGGAGCATAGGGTGTGCGTGCGGTGAGGTTATGGTCGCGCTGATTGAGAACGGTGAGACCGTCGAGAAGCACAAAGGGTACGTTAATTACAGTACCTTTGATCTTGAAGGCTGTAGGCTGCCCCTTGAAGCGCGAGAGGTCGACGGTCACGAGCTGCCAGCCGGTGAGGTCGGGGTATTTACTCATGTCGTAGGAGAACACTTCGTTGTAGCCGTATCCACGGTCGGCATAGAGGGTGATGACGTTTGCATCGGAACCTTCTGCCATTTCAGGGAAGTATGTGTAGAACTTGAGCACGGGATTCTCCACGGCTGAAAGGTCGTATTTGCCGAAACCGACAGACGCGTTGTAGCCGGTGTACATGCTCGAGATGGCGAGACAGCCGTTGGTGTCGTCGGCATCGCCGTCCTGGACTCCGGAATACATGTAGAGGAGGGAATTGTCGAACACATAGAAGTCGGCGGGCTTGTTGGGGTCGGTCTCGTAACGGATGTTGGTGGAAACGACGCCGTTATTGAACGATTCGCGGAATGAATCATACATTTTACCGACAATCATCACCGGAGAGGCCGAAACAGCCGAAGCGTACGAACTCTTTGCAGTGACGAGAACCACGAGGTAGTCCTGCTTGTCGGGATCGACGGCCTGGAAGGTGTAAGGAGATGTAGCGCCTGTCTCAACAAGCCATTCACCGTTGGCATAGAGCTGGTAGTCGATGAATTCGGGAGGCATCGGCACACCGCGCACGTCGACAGTGACGGGATCCCAAGAGACTGTAACCTCGCCGGTGTGTTCTTTCTCGACCACCTTGAGGTTGCCGGGCTGCGCCGGGGTGTTCACACCGATGAAAGCCACATCGCTCTCGGCGGTGAGACCTTCCTGTCCGGAATTATCGTAAGCTGTGATCTTCCACTGGTAGTTACCCGAACCGTAGGGACAGTTATCCTCAAGCAGGAGACGCTCGCCGGGACGCGGATTCTCGAAATCTTTCACCCATACGCCCGAACGGGTGACGGTGATTTTGCTGAGACCGAGCAGACGGTCACCGCCGACTGTGGAGAGCGGAGCGTTGAACGACAGATTCACATGTGTGTCGCCGTATGTCTTCGGCATGTCAAGGACGATATTGGTCGCCTTATCGGGCATGGATGCCTCGCGGATGATAAAGTCATCGAATGATATACCGCTGGTGTTGGTACCCGTAGCGCGGAAAGCGAAGTAAATGGGTTGTGTACCAAAGGGGTGAATCACGTGGCGGATGCCGGGCGAGAAGTAATCGGTAACCACAAACTCGGGAGCGACGATTCTGGTCATCTCGTCGAAGTTGGGAGTGTTGCCCATACGGACTTCGAGGCTCGAAAGGTCCTCGCTGCCCCACATCCGGCTTGCTTTATATTCAATGAGGTAAGTGCGGGTACGGTCAAGAGTGAAACCCGGAGAAATGAGTACGTCATCGAGTGTGAAAGTCTTGCCGAATTCGGAAATTTCGACACTGTTGAACCACATTTTCCAAGTGTAACCGTCTTTGTTATTGTCGACGACCTGCCATCCGTCGGGCATGGTATCGGAATTGAAATCCTGGGTGTAGGGCGCCTTGTAAGAGAGGGCCGCCCCGGCGTCAACTCCACTGCCGACAGCACCAAGAAGCGCCAAAAGTAGTAGCTTTTTCATAATTTACAACAGTTGTAAGTAGAGATAACATTGATTTTAAGTTACAAAATTACACAAAAAAGCTTAAACAGCAAGCATTTTTCCGCCACATAATTCACCCGCGAGGGTTAAAAAGTTTTAATCACAGCAATAAGGCAGGGCATACACCACCACGGGATGTATGCCCTGCCTTAGCCCCGGTTCCCCAATATTTGTTAGCGGTAACAAATATTGGGGAACCGGGGCTTAAGATTTTTCTATTTCAGGCGGTTATTTCACGAAGATGAAATACTGGCCGGGGGCGAGGGTGCGGGGGGGTTCGGTGGCTCCGGTGAAAATGTCGGCTGCGCCATCAAGTTTCGGAGCTTTTTTGAAGGGCTTGACATCGGCGGCGCCGAGATTTGCCACAACTGTCACATCGCCACGACGGAAGGCGATCACGTCGGGAGAGGCTGTGGGAATGCGCTCGACGGCGGCACCGTCCTTACCCATGCGGAGCTCGGGGCGGGTGTGGCGCAGATTGTTGAGTGTGCGGTAGAATTCTGTGACAGCGGGCGCGGAGGCGTAATCGGGAGCTGTGTCCTTGTCGAAGAATTCGAATGCACGGTTCAAACCAACTTCCTGACCGGTGTAGATGAGAGGCATGCCGGGGAGGGTGTACATCAGCACGGCGAAAGCACCCTGAAGATTACCGAGGCGGTCGAATTCGGTGCCTTCCCATGAGTTGAGGTCATGATTGGTGATCATGTTCATCAGGTAGGAGTCGCCGGGATAAATGGCGGCTTCCTCGGCCAGGCGGGTGAAGATGGCATCGGCGTGTGTCTCGGGGAAGGTGCGCACCGCGCCGTCCTGACCGGCGAATGTGTACTGGCCGGATGTGGCGGCGATGGCGCTGAAGAGGTCTTTCATGGGCCAGTTATAGTCCATGTCGAAAGCATGCTCCATGAGGTCGGGATTCGGAGCCTCGGCGAGCATGAAGATTCCGGGTTTTACGGCCTCGAGGGCGGGACGGGCCTCGTTCCAGAAATCGGTGGGCACTTCGGCGGCCACATCGCAACGGAAGCCGTCGATATCGGCCTCGCGGAGCCAGAATGACATGGCATCGATCATGGCCTTGCGCATTTCGGGCACAGAATAGTCGAATTTGTACACATCGGTCCAGTCATAGGGGCCGAACATCTCGCCCTGCTCGTTGCGGGCATACCATTCGGGATGATTCTTGACCCAGGCGTTGTCGCAGCCGGAATGGTTGGGGACCCAGTCGATGATTACCTTGAGGCCGAGTTCGTGCGCCTTGCGTACGAGGTCGCGGAGGTCATCGATAGAGCCGAATTCGGGATTGGTGCCTTTGTAGTCGCGCACGGCATAGTAGCTTCCGAGTTTTCCTTTGCGCTGATCCTCGGAAATGGGGTGTATGGGCATGAGCCAAACGATGTCGACTCCGAGGTCGCGCAGACGGGGAAGTTCGGCCTCGAAGGCTTTGAATGTGCCCGACGGAGTGGCCTGGCGTACGTTCGCCTCATAGATTACGGCGTTGCGGCTCCAGTCGGGGTGGTTAACCGTTGTGGGAGCGGGAGCGTCCTGCGCTTGGCCCACCCATGCGGTCAGGAGAGCGAAAGCGCTCATAAGCAGTTTTTTCATGATGATGTGTTTAAGTAGGTATATCAGCTAATTTTTTAAGAGTCGCTTATGTCGGTTGGAGCCCAGCGGTAGAGTCTGTCGGAGGGGCGGATTTTTGAGGGGACAGGAATCGAGAAGGCATCGCCTTTGACCGCCTTGGGCACACTGGTGCAATTGACCTGAATGTCTGTGACGGTGATGGTCAATGCTCCGGTCGTGGGGCCGGTAATGACGACTTCGTCGCCAACGCAAAGCTCGCCTGCCTCCATCACGAATTCCCCTACTCCGAGTTTCGAAAAATATTTGACACCTTTCGCCAGATAATGCTTGACGCGCGTGGCCGAAGAACCGTATTTGTGACTCCACTCGCCAAGCCGCTGACCCATGTAGTATCCGTCCCAGAATCCGCGGTTGAAGATTTTTGCGAGCCGTTCATCCCATCCGGCGATTTTCGCGTCGTCGTATGTCCCGTCGCAGATGGCCTGAATGGCCTCGGAATAGCACCTCACCGCCGTGGCCACATATTCGGGGCCGCGGGCGCGTCCCTCGATTTTGAACACACTCACTCCGGCATCTATCATCTTGTTAAGGAAATGGATGGTCTTGAGGTCTTTCGGCGACATTATATATTTATTGTCGACATTGAGGCGGTCGCCGGTCTCCAGATCTGTGACTTCATAGCCTCTGCGACAGATCTGGGTGCACGCCCCGCGATTGGCGCTGGAGTTCATCTGGTGCAGGCTGAGGTAGCACTTGCCCGACACAGCCATGCACAGCGCCCCGTGACAGAACATCTCTATGCGGACAGGACGCCCTGCGGGTCCGGTGATGTTGCGGCGAATGATCTCGGAATGAATATGAGCGACCTGCTCCATGGAGAGCTCGCGGGCGAGAACGACCACGTCGGCCCACCGGGCATAGAAGCGGACGGCCTCGATGTTGGAAATGTTGCACTGGGTGGATATATGCACCTCCACACCGGTCGCGCGGCAGTATTCGATGACGGCTATGTCCGAGGCAATGATGGCGGACACTCCGGCATCGGCGGCGGCATCCACTATGGAGTGCATGAGCGGGATGTCGGCGTCATACATTATGGTATTGACGGTAAGATATGTGCGGACATCGGCTGCGCGGCACAGGCGCACGATATGGCGGAGGTCGTCAAGCGTGAAATTGGCGCTCGAACGCGAGCGCATGTTGAGACCCTCGACGCCGAAGTAGACAGCGTCGGTGCCTGCCTTGATCGCTGCGGCGAGCGATTCGTAGCTCCCGACGGGAGCCATTATTTCAAAATCCTTGCGATTCATCGGTCATGAGTATAAACACCAAAATCCCGACAACGACAAGCGCTTCCGGGACAGGCGGTATGAAAACCCGTAACGGGTCTTGAATCAGTCGGCTGCGGGGGCTTCTACCGGAGCTGCTTCGACAGCGGGAGCGGCAGGAGCTGCATCAGGAGTAGCGAAGTCGTTTCCGGCAGGAAGCGCGGGAGCGGCGGGAGCCACGGTGCGGATCTGGGCGCCTTCGCTGGCCTTGGGAAGAGTGTAGGCCGATGCAACGGAGAACACCAGAATGAGAGCCGCAAGAGTCCAGGTGGTCTTCTCAAGGAAGTCGTTGGTCTGACGCACACCCATCACTGAAGATGCGTTACCGAACTGCGACGAGAGGCCGCCGCCTTTTGATTTCTGAATGAGGACAATGCCAATCAGGAGGATCGACACGATAACTGTAAGAACGATAAATACGATATACATATTTTTCTTTGTGATTTCGCGGGTTCTTCAAACCCGACGGAGATTAATTTTAACAGGCAAAATCCGGCTCAATGAGAGCCGAGAGGATATCAGTGCGCTCCCGGAGCGTGACGCTGATTTATAATCAGCTTCTCCAAAAAACGCAATTGGTCTGCAAAGTAACGACTTTTTTCCGGATAATTCAAATTTAAATTGCTAATAATTTCATAAGCGCGTTCAAATCGGCCCTGTTTTATGAAAATTTTGGCCAAACTCTCGCTCAGGAGACCTCCGGGGGCGGGGGCAGCGGCCGTCGGGGACGACGCCTGATGCCGCAGACGAACCGGACGGTCGGGCGGATCGACAGGCGGTTCGGAAGCGGAGGCAGGCCGGGCGGCAAGGAAGGCGTCAATCCTGGCATCTCGACTATCACGGGATGATGCGGTGGCCTCTCCGACAGGAGCCGGGCGCTCGTTGCGAGCGAGCTGTTCGGCGTAGTCGGGCACCGGATTGAAGATCATGCGTTCAAGCAGGGCGTCCTCCTGCGGAGTACGGTGTCCGTAGGTGCGGAGGAATGTGTCGATCGCGCTGTCTGTAGAAGGCCGGCTCAGACCCGGTTCCGGCGGATAAAAGCCGGCGAAAGCTTCGGTAGACGGGTCTATATTCCGGACGATATCGCCCGGATCGCCTCCTCCAAGGGCCACGCGGGCACGGAATGCCTCGGACTCTTCGGGGGTGAGGGACTGTGGCGCAAAGCGCAACAGCAGGACGGGAGCCACCACGGAAGCGGGCCAGTTGCGGGCGGCGCGCCGGAGTGTCTGAATGTCATCGGGCGACAAGACCGGGTCGAGGCCGTTACATTTATCAATAATGTGTCTCAGTGCGTCAACCATCTTGTTACCAGTTACCTAAAGTGGCGTTAAAAATAAGGTCAACCAGCTCCTTGCATATCTGTTGACAGAGGTCGTCCTGAACATCATTGAGCATCAGGGACGCATCGAAGTCGCGGTAGGCGGAGAATGTCTGATCGATGTCGTTAGCCTCGTTGCGGTTGTCAATATATTTCACCCTTACACCTATCGTGAGGCGAGTCTGCGACGCATAAGCGTTCTCGGTGACGGCCTGCGGGGTGAGGTTATATGTGGTTATCTCGCCCTCGATCTGAAGGTCGGAAGCACCATCTGTTGTCTGCAGTCGCGTATTGCGGGAAATATAGTCAAGGAGCTCGTTCTCGAAAGTCTGTTGCAGCGGAGGGTACACCAGCGCGGCGCGAATGGGAAATTCGCTGACATGCACCGTCTTATAGACATTGTAATCGAGCGCGGCGCCGTTGAGCTTATATGACGGTATACACCCGGAGAGGACGACCGTCATGGCCGCCACGACCGTGAATGCCAACCGTCGTAAGAGTTTATTCGAGATCATATTCCTTGATTTTACGGTAAAGCGTACGTTGAGAAATCTTCAGTTCCTCGGCTGCGGCCTTACGATGGCCGCCGTGGCGTGCGAGTGCCTCGCGTATCATGTCGCGCTCGGCGTCGCGGATGCTTTTCGGGGACACGGACCCGTCGGAAACAGTGGATCCGTATGTCTCTGCGGAACGGTCGTCGGGGTCAGGCTCCTCGCTGTAAGTGACAAATCCGTCATACTCAGCACCGCGGTCGTCGACATGCAACGCAGGCGTCGGGACAATCGGAGCCGGGACAGATGACCGGGGACGAGCGGGTGCGGCCGAATCAGAATCATGCTCACGGGCCTCAAGACGGTCAATACGTGCCTGCATCTGCATTATGAGGCTCATGAGCATCTCGCGTTCTGCCTCGTATGTATGACTGGGACGCACCGCCGGAGCCGTAGTGGCTGACACCTGCGGGAGATAGCGGCGCAGGGTGTCCGCATCGACTGTCGTACCCGCCTCGAAGAGAGCCATCTGGTCGACGACGTTCTTGAGCTGACGCACATTGCCCGGCCAGGAATAGCGCGACATGGCCGCACGCGCCACATCGTCGACAGCTATGGGAGGGACTCTCCACCGTTCGGCGAAATCGGCGGCAAACTTGCGGGTGAGCAAACCAATGTCGGCACCGCGGTCGCGCAGCGGCGGAATCTGAATCTGCACCGAGGAAAGACGATAGTACAGATCCTCGCGGAAACGCCCTTCTTCCACAGCTTTTATAAGATCCACATTCGTGGCCGCGACAACCCTTATATTGGTTTTCTGCACCTCCGATGAGCCGACCTTGAGAAATTCGCCGGATTCAAGAACACGCAGCAGCCGGGCCTGAGTCGTGAGGGGGAGCTCAGCCACTTCATCCAGAAATATCGTGCCTCCGTCAGCCTCCTCAAAATATCCTTTGCGCGAGGCAACGGCGCCTGTGAAGGCGCCTTTTTCATGTCCGAAAAGTTCGGAATCTATGGTGCCTTCAGGAATCGCGCCACAGTTTACGGCAATATACTTGGCGTGTTTGCGCGGGGAGTAGGCATGTATGATCTTAGGGAAAAACTCTTTGCCGGAGCCGCTTTCGCCTGTTATAAGCACCGAGAGGTCGATCGGGGCCACGCGCAGCGAACGCTCCACCGCGGCGATCAGCCCGGGAGCATTTCCGACTATGCCGAAACGCTGCTTGGCGGCTATGACATCGTCAGACGGACGGTGTGGCAGTTCGTTCATCGGCATAAATTATTTATAACGTGTGCGAAGCGCGTATGTCTGCTCCTTAAGCCATTGACCGAACTCCTCGGTGGAGCCGCGGTGGGCCTTCTGCTCCTCGACTGAAATGGGGTCGCCCACGCTGATGTGGAGCGTGGTGCCGCATTTGCGGAACACCTCGGAAGGCAGGCGCAAGGTGCGCAGCTGCCAGCACACCACGCCAAGGAAGTTGAACAGGAACGAGTTGGTGCCGTGGAAATAAATGGGTATCACGGGCACATTAAGCTGCTCGATCAAACGGATTATGTTCGGCTGCCAGGGACGGTCGACGAGCCGGCCGTGTATGTCCACTTTGGACACAGCCCCCGCAGGGAAGAATCCGATGGGCTGACCGCGGCGCACCTGCATGATGGCCTGTTTGATGCCGCGGATCGACACCGCCTTCTTCTCGGGATCATCGCTCGCGCTCTGATCCACTGCGATGAAGTTGGGACGCATGGCCTTGATATGGTTGAGAATCATGTTGACCATCACCTTATATTCGGGGCGGCGTGATGCGATGAGATGTATGAGCGTTATGCCGTCAAGGGCGCCGAAGGGATGGTTGCTGACCGTGACGAACGCACCATCGGGCAGATTGTCGAGCACGTGCTCATTGTCGATACGCAGTTTGATGCGGAAATCGTCAAGGAGAAATTTTACGAATTCCGGCCCGGGAAGACCATATCCGCGGGAATGGACATCGTTGACCCTGTCGACCTGAAGCCAGTGGAGCACACGCTCCACCAACTTGCGGTGACCTTTAAGGCGCGGCACCATCTCCATAACGTCATCAGCATCAAGGACGGTGCTTTTCTCTGCCGGCGCGACTTCCGCAGCCGCCACCTGTATGTTTTCAGAATCTTCTGCCATAGCAAACGACTTAAAATAATTCAGAACTACAAAGTTATAAAAAGTTTCTGACATTTTGGCAGTCCGAGGCGGATTTTTAGTCATTGAAAAATACAACCGCAGGGCATCAGAAAGCTTCCGCGCCTATGTCAATAACTTTTTTAGATGGAAGTAAAAAAAATTCACTGTTTACATTTGTAAATTTTCGGGGTTTTGAGTAATTTTACCACCTAAAATTGCGGAGACTCGCACCACCTCTATAATACGTTATGAATCAGGAAGTTTACCACATCCCGGCTCTGTTACCCCAAACACTCGAAGCCCTGGACATCAAACCCGGCGGAATCTATGTCGACGCCACCTTCGGCGGAGGCGGTCATTCCCGTGCGATTCTTGAATGTCTGGGACCCGACGGACGGCTGCTCGGATTCGACCAGGACGAGGACGCGCTGCCGGGCGCGCCGGACGACACACGGTTCACCATGGTCTACGGAAACTTCCGTTATCTGCGCAACTTCCTTAGATTCTACAGCGTGGACAAGGCCGACGGCATTCTGGCCGACCTGGGGGTGTCATTCCATCACTTCGACGATGCCTCCCGGGGATTCTCGTTCCGCGCCGACGCCCCACTCGACATGCGCATGAACCGACACGGTTCGGTGACAGCCGCCTCGCTGCTTGCCGGCATCACCGAAGAACGGCTCGCCGACATCCTGCATCTGTACGGCGAGGTTCCCTCGGCTCGACGCATGGCACGCGCCATCGTGGCCGCACGCGCTCAGGCTCCCGTCGACACTATAAGCCGTCTTCTTGAAATAATCACCCCGATGATCGACCGGCGGAAAGAGAAAAAAGAACTCGCCTGCGTTTTTCAGGCGCTCCGCATAGAGGTCAACGGCGAACTCGAAGCCCTGCGCAGTTTTCTCACACAAGCCGCCGAAGCCCTCAAACCGGGGGGCCGGCTCGCGATCATCACCTATCACTCCCTCGAGGACCGGCTTGTCAAGAACTTTATGCGGGCCGGAAATTTCGAGGGACGTATGGAAACCGACATCTACGGGCGGTCAGACCGCATCCTGAAGCCGCTCGGGTCGAAACCGGCAGTGGCGTCCGAAGCCGAAGTGGAGGCAAATCCGCGCAGCCGCAGCGCAAAACTACGTGTAGCAGTCAAACTCTGAACCACAACAAACCAGTCATGTCATTCATCAAACGCATAAATCTCTCCGGAATCAAGCCCGACGGCAGCGTGGTCCAGGGCCTGTCGGCCAAACTTTTCCTCAAACACTTCCCCCTGATCGTGCTGTTCGTCTTTCTTTCAATGGCATACATCTCCGTGCGTTACGACTGTATCACCGCGATGGAGACCGTGGCACATCTGAAAAACCGTCTGGCAGTCACCCGCACCGAAGCACAGCGCGAACGCTCGGAATACATGTCAGCCACCTGCGAGAGTGCCATGCAACAGCGCGTCGACACCCTCCGGCTGGGCCTGCGAATCCAGGAACGGCCGCCTTACCGAATATCCCTCTCCGAATCCTCTCCCCGTTAAATCCTCATGACCCTGTCACAACTCTACGAAAAACTTCCCTGGATACGCCGCCGCAGAAACAAAGCCCGGCAGCATGTCACCCTGCGCAACTATCTGCGCGGGCGTTACATCCTTATGTCGGTGCTGGTACTCGCCGCGGCCGGCGTCTGCGTGCTGTTCCTGCTCAACACCACCCTCATACATGCCAAGGAATGGAATGCCAAAGGTGACGCCACCCTGTCCGATTCCATAGCCATCAGCCCGCTGCGAGGCGATATTCTGGCAAGCGACGGCTCGGTGCTCGCCACCAACCTCAACTATTATAATGTCCGCATAGACTTCCACGCCTCCCGCATAAACGAGCTGGCTTACAACGACAGCCTCCGAGCACTGTCCGACTCACTCGCTGCATATTATCCGCAGCGCACCGCAAAGGAGTGGTACGACTATCTCTATTCGCCGCTCAAGAAACCCAAGTCCGAGCGCTCGCGCAGTTTTCTGGTGCTGAAGCACATCCCGTTTTCCGAAGTGCAGCGCGTCAAGAATTTCCCCTACTTCAACCGTTCGTCTAACCCCAACCGCACCGGTCTGATAACCGAACGGGTGCTGCTGCGCCGCTATCCCTACGGCAAAATGGCGCGTCTGAGCGTAGGCCGCGTGGGACAGACCCGCGAAAATCCGGAGATTCGCGGTATCAGCGGACTTGAGCAGGCCCTCGACACCATGCTATACGGCACACCCGGCGTGGCAAAGAAAGTCATGTTCACCAGAGGTACAGCCTACTGGACCACACGCCCCCCGCAGAACGGCGTCACTATCACGACCACTATCGATGTCACCCTTCAGGACCTTCTGGAACACGAACTGGGTGAGATGCTGGTTCAGTGCAACGCCCAATGGGGCAGCGCGATGATAATGGAAGTCGCCACCGGAGACATCAAGGCCATATCCAACCTCGATCGCGATCCGGAAGGCGAGAACGGATACATCGAGGCCATGAATCATATAGTACAGGCATACGAACCGGGTTCGGTGATCAAGGTTATATCGATGCTCGCGGCTCTTGAGGACGGATATGTCGACCTCGACCGCGTCTATCCCATCGGCAGCAGCTACGCCTACGCAGGCGGCAAACCCATTCGCGACACCCACTCGCCGGCATCGCTGGCCGTGCGCCAGTTCATGGAGTATTCATCCAACATCGGCATGACGAAACTCATCGCACCGCGTTACAGCGACAATCTGAACGGTTTCCGCGAACGGCTCCGTGAACTCGGCTTCTTCGACCGCTTCAACACAGGCATGGCCCTCGAACGTCCGCCCTACTATCCAACCCTCGACCCCAAGAGCGGTGGCCATGTATCCCTTTCGCGTATGATTTTCGGCTACGCGACTCAGGTTCCCCCGCTGTACACCTGCGCGGTTTACAACGCGATAGCGAACGACGGCAAATTCGTACGCCCGCGCCTGGTAAAAGCCCTGAAACTACCTGACGGACGCGACTCGGTGATTCCCGTGAGCTATGTGCGCGACAGCATCTGCTCCAGACGCAATGCGGCCATTCTGCGGCAGATGATGCACGATGTGGTGTGGGGCACAGGCGGCACAGCCAAAGCCCTCAAGAACGACATCGTAGAAATAGCCGGAAAGACAGGCACCGCCGGCATCGCACGAGAACGTCCGCGCGACAAGGACGGAAAACTGATCCTCACCTCCATCCCGTTCAAGGGCGGCTATCTCGAAGGGAAACACAACCGTGTGGCCTTCTGCGGTTTCTTCCCCTACGAAAACCCGAAATACACCATGATCGTGGTGGTAAGCGACCCTCAGGGTCCCTACGGCCCGGCAGCCACAAGCGGCACCGTACTGAAAAACATCGCCCTGAAGATGTTCTCCCGCGGCATGCTCGACAATACGAGTCTGCTTACGGACCATACGGTCTCCGGCACCCATCCCACCCTCTACGCCACAACAAACCCGCAGAGGTCAGCCGTTCTCGCATCCGACCTCGACCTTTCCCAGGCCACGCGCCTGCATACCCCGGCGGCGGCAACCACCGGCACTGTGCCGGATGTCCGCGGCCTCGGCATACGCGAAGCCCTCGTGCGTCTCGAAGAAGCAGGCCTGACCGTGGGCTTCTCCGGCACAGGCTATGTCACATCACTTGATCCCCCGGCCGGAACCCCGGTGAAACCCGGAAGCAAGGTTCACGCCACACTAAGTCAAAACTAAAGCAAGCAAACGATGAGCTCAACAGAATATCCCATGCCGACTCTGGGCACACTTATCTCCGGACTGCCTCAGAAAGAGATTCTCAACCCGCAGCCAGATCTGGTGCCCTCCGAACTTACAGCCGACTCGCGCCATGTCATTCCCGGCGCGGTGTTCGTGGCCGTTCGCGGCACACAGTCTGACGGCCATACATTTATTCCGGCCGCTGTGAGTGCCGGAGCCGCCGCGATTGTATGCGAACAACTCCCGGAATCTCCCGCTCCCGGAGTCACATGGGTGATGGTTCCGGACTCGTCCGTAGCCCTGGGAATCATGGCCTCGGCCCGTTACGGTAATCCTTCGCGTGAACTGACTCTCGTAGGCGTGACCGGCACCAACGGCAAAACCACCGTCGCCACTCTGCTATACGATCTCGCCCGTCTGACAGGCCATCACGCCGGACTGCTGTCGACCGTCGTGAACAAGATCGACGATACGGAGGTGCCTTCGACCCACACCACACCCGACCCACTGGCACTCAACGCTCTGCTCCGGCGGATGGCAGACGCCGGATGCGACTTCGCGGCTATGGAAGTCAGCAGCCACGCCGCCTCGCAACACCGCATTGCCGGTCTTGATTTCGACGGAGCGATATTCACCAACCTGACGCGCGACCATCTCGACTATCACGGCACCGTGGCAAACTATCTCGCTGCAAAGAAGAGCTTCTTCGACAATCTGAAACCCGAGGCATTCGCCGTGACCAATATCGACGACAAAAACGGAGCGGTAATGCTTCAGAACACCCGCGCAAAACGAGTCACCTACTCGCTGCGCTCCGATGCCGACCATCGCGGACGACTCGTGGAAGACCGCATCGACGGTATGACTCTGGCATTCGACGGCCGGGAGGCTGAGATGATGTTCATCGGACGCTTCAATGCCGCCAACCTCATGGCCGTTTATGCCACCGGACGTTGTCTGGGGCTCGACCGCGACACCCTGCTCACCGCCATGAGCCGCCTGACTCCGGTGGCAGGCCGTTTCCAGCCCTTCCGCAGTCCTTCGGGAGTGGTAGGTATCGTCGACTATGCCCACACACCCGACGCCATAATAAATGTACTCGACACAATCAACGAGATAAAACCTGCATCAGCCTCCGTGACTGCGATAGTGGGCTGCGGGGGTGACCGCGACCGCGGCAAACGGCCAATCATGGCCTGCGAAGCGGCCGAACGCGCATCCCGCCTGATAATCACCTCCGACAATCCACGCACAGAGGATCCCATGTCGATAATAGCCGACATGCGCGCCGGCCTTACTCCCGAACAGGAACAACGGACCCTGACGGTGCCTGACCGCGCCGAGGCTATCCGTCTGGCCGTGCAGCTTGCCGCTCCCGGCGACGTAATCCTCCTCGCAGGCAAAGGCCACGAGACATATCAGATAATCGGTACGGAAAAGTTGCCTTTCGATGACCGTGCAGTGCTCGCAGCCGCCCTCTCCGCTAAATAAACCGTCATAACTAACCACACCATCAATATCACATCAACGTGCTTTACTACCTCTTCGATTACCTCACACAGCTCGACGTGCCCGGCGCACGCCTGATGACCTACCTGACTTTCCGTTCCGGAGTGGCGTTCGTGCTCGCGCTCGTGCTCGCCATATTCATGGGACGATACATCATCGACCGTCTGCAACTGATGCAGGTGGGCGAAATTGTCCGTAACCTCGACCTCGAAGGTCAGACCAAAAAGACCGGTACCCCCACCATGGGCGGCATCATCATCATCCTGAGCATCGTGCTCCCGTGTCTGCTGGTAGGACATCTGTCAAACGCATACATGATTCTGATGCTCATAGCGACGGTATGGCTTGGACTGATAGGTTTCCTGGACGATTACAAGAAAATCCAGAAACACAATAAGGACGGAATCAAAGGCAAATATAAAATCATCGGTCAGGTGGGCATCGCACTCATCCTTGCCGCTTCCATGTACTACAACCATAACATGGTTACGGTAGCCAACACCGAGGTGGTGAGCGAAGAGACCGGACGCGTCGAAGAGGTTATATACACCTCCGAACCCAACAAAACGCCCGAGACCACCCTTCCTTTCATCAAAAACAACAACTTCAACTACTCGTGGCTGACCTCCTGGATGGGTTCGGGCGCCGAAGTGGGTGGATGGATAGTCTTTTTCCTCATTGCTGTCTTTTTGGTGACGGCGACCTCCAACGGCGCTAACCTCAACGACGGTCTCGACGGCATGTGCGCCGGACTCAGCGCAGTGGCAGGCGTGGCTCTCGCCATAATGGCATATCTCGGGGGCAATGTGGTCTACAGCGCCTACCTTAATATAATGTATATACCGGGCAGCGGAGAGCTGATGGTGTATATGGCCGCATTCGTCGGAGCGCTTATCGGATTCCTGTGGTACAACGCCTATCCGGCTCAGGTTTTCATGGGTGACACCGGTTCGCTGACACTCGGAGGCATAATCGCCGTATTCGCCATACTCATCCACAAGGAACTTCTGCTGCCGATCCTTTGCGCACTGTTCTACATCGAGGACCTCTCGGTGATGATCCAGGTGTTGTACTTCAAGAAAACCGGCGGACGGCGCATTTTCAAGATGGCTCCACTGCACCACCATTTCCAGAAGCCGGGCAACGCCGGCATCGATGCTCTCATACAGCGCCCGTTAGGGGTGATTCCGGAGGCGAAGATAGTCACACGTTTCTGGATCATCGGTATAATTCTCGCTGTAATCACATTCGTAACTCTGAAGATTCGATAATCACAATATGTCAGACAAGAAACTCATCGTTATACTAGGAGCAGGAGAGAGCGGCACAGGTGCGGCTATCCTTGCCAAAGACCGTGGATTCGATGTTCTCGTGAGCGACTCCGGGGGCATCGCTCCGCGCTACCGTCAGATCCTCGTCGATGAAGGCATCGACTTCGAGGAAGGGTCTCACTCGATGGAGCGTATCCTCTCCGCGGCCGAAGTTATCAAAAGTCCGGGTATACCTCTGGATGTTCCGGTAATGCGCGAGATCATCGCTGCCGGTATTCCCGTAATAAGCGAAATAGAATTCGCCGGACGATATACCGACTCAAAAATGGTTTGCATAACCGGCTCCAACGGCAAGACCACCACCACCTCGTTGATCTACCACATTCTTCGCAAGGCCGGAATCGACGCCGGATTGGCCGGAAATATCGGTAACAGCCTCGCCTACCAGGTAGCCCGCGATCCGCATCCCGTATATGTAATCGAGCTGAGCAGTTTCCAGCTCGACAACATGTACGACTTCAAGGCGAATATCGCCGTGCTGATGAACATCACACCCGACCATCTCGATCGCTATGACTATAAGTTCGAGAACTACGTAAGCGCGAAATTCCGGATATTGCAGAACCAGACCGCGCACGATGCCTTCATCTACTGGAACGATGATCCTGTAATCAAGGCACAGCTCGAGAAAATCACCGTCGAAGCCCGCCGTTTCCCCTTCACCGAACACCGCGAGGAGGACACCGCCGCCTATATCGACGCCGAGGACAACATGGTGATCAACACTCCCGGAACATCATTGAGCATGCCGCGGGCCGACCTTGCCCTGCACGGCCTGCATAACATTTTCAATTCCATGGCCGCCGCGCTGAGCGCCTCGCTGCTCGACATCCGTCGCAGCGACATCCGCGAGGCTCTCGAGGATTTCGCCGGAGTCGAACATCGCCTTGAACCCGTCGGGACAATTGCCGGAGTGCAGTGGATCAACGATTCCAAAGCCACCAATGTCAATTCATGCTGGTATGCTCTCGAAGCCATGAACCGCCCCACTGTGCTGATTCTCGGCGGTAAGGACAAAGGCAATGACTATTCCGAGATTCTTCCGTTGGTGAACGAGAAAGTCAAGGCAATCGTGGCAATGGGTCTCCATAACGAGAAAATCATGGAATTCTTCACCGCCAACACGTCGCTGCCCGTGGTAAGCACCGATAATCTCAACGACGCCATCGCCGAATGTCAGCGTCTGGCCACAGACGGCGACACCGTGCTGCTTTCTCCATGTTGTGCCAGCTTCGACCTTTTCAAAAGCTACGAAGACCGCGGACGTCGGTTCAAGGACGCGGTTCGCGCGCTCGGCAAATCCTGATATCCTATGGCTGAAAAGAACTCTTCTCCCGCTCAACCCTCGCACGGTCGCGACCTTTATATCTGGGGCACGTTCTGTTTTCTGCTCGTGGTGTCGATAATCGAACTGTTCAGCGCCTCGAGTCAGGAAGTGCATGTGGGTGACATCTATGGCCCGATAATCCGCCACGGCCGCTTTCTCGGCATCGGTATACTGATCATGCTCGGCATCGAGCGCGTGCACTTCCGCGTGCTCTATTACGCCATCCCAATCTTCGTGGTGGTAAGTATGCTGATGATGATTTGGGTGCTTATCGGAGGCGTTAAGGTCAACGGTGTGAAACGCGCCTTCATGCTCGGCAGCATCATGGTTCTGCCCGCCGAGTTCCTTAAACTCGCCGTAGCGCTGGGCATCGGCTGGGTGCTCAGCCGATGCCAGATCAAGATCAACGGACACAACGATGTGAGCTGGCTCGGTGTCATCCTGTCGAGCCTTCTGGTGCTCGGCGGTTCGCTTCTGCTCTTCAACCAGGGCCTGACCAACACCCTTCTGCTCATGAGCATCGCTCTGAGCATGATGATCATCGGAGGCATCTCGTGGCGCAAGTTCTTCATAACCCTCGGTGTATATATGGTGTTGGGGCTCTGCGCGGCCGGTGTCAAGGCCGCAGCGTCCTCGGACATCCCTCCCACACGTCAGGACACCCTGCTCGCCCAAATCAATCAGGAACCGATCCGCTCGACAGCCGACAAGGATAACCGAATGCACACCTGGAACGCACGTCTGAGCCGTCACTTCCGCCTCAACAAGAGCGGTGACAGAATCGACGACGAAAACAAACAGGAACAGTTGTCATTCATAGCCCAGGCGCGCGGCGGCCTGTGGGGTGTGGGCCTTGGCAACTCGCGTGAGACCTCACGCCTGCCGCTGGCGTTCTCAGACTACATCTTCGCGATCATAGTGGAAGAACTCGGGTCAATTGCCGCCATCGGCATCCTTTGCCTGTACCTGTTTCTTCTCGGGCGCGCCGGAAGACTCGCCCAGGTGTTCAACTCCGTGTTCGCCACCTTCCTCGTCACCGGATGCGCCCTCGTGATCTGTCTGCAGGCATTGTTCCACATAGCCATTGTCGTAGGCTTCTTCCCCGTCTCGGGACAGCCCTTGCCGCTGATATCCAAGGGTGGCACGTCCATCATCGCCACATGTATAGCCCTCGGAGTAATGCTTTCGTGCTCGCGCTGGGCCGCACGACGCCACGATGCGGCTGACATCCAGCGTCAGGAACTCAACGCCCTCAACAAGAATATCGCAAACGAAAATCCAAACGTCAGCAAATAAGATTTTATGCCAAAACGCATCCTAATAAGCGGAGGTGGCACAGGCGGCCACATTTTTCCCGCACTCTCGATAGCCGAAGCCCTGCGTCGCCGATGGCCTGATTGTGAAATACTTTTCGTGGGCGCCGAAGGCCGCATGGAGATGGAACGCGTGCCCGCGGCAGGCTATAAGATCATCGGCCTCCCCGTGGCCGGATTTGACCGCAGACGCCTGTGGCGCAACGCCGGTGTTCTGCTCAAACTCTGGCGGTCACTCACACGCGCACGCCGCATCGTGCGCGAATTCCGGCCGGATGTTGCCGTGGGGGTTGGCGGCTATGCGTCCGGGCCGACCCTCAAGGCCGCCCAGCGCGCCGGGGTTCCGACCCTGCTTCAGGAGCAGAACTCATACGCGGGGGTCACTAACAAATTGCTCGCAAAAAAAGCGCGCCGCATATGCGTGGCGTATCCGGACATGGAACGCTTCTTCCCGGCGGAGACTATTGTGCTCACAGGCAATCCGGTGCGCAAAGCCCTTACCGAATGTACTCTATCGCAGGAGGAAGCCAAGTCGCGCCTCGGATTCGACCCCTCGCGGCCGCTTGTCCTGGTGGTAGGAGGCAGCTTGGGCGCACGCACCATCAACAACTCGATGGCCGCCTCTCTCGACTCTCTTCTTGACGGCGAGACTCAGATTCTCTGGCAGACCGGCCGCAGCGGAGAACAGACAGGAAAGGGCGCTACAAACGGCCGAAAGGACGTAATCGCCACTGCATTCATCTCTGACATGGCCACAGCTTACCGTGCGGCCGACCTCGTGGTAAGCCGTGCGGGCGCAGGAACCATCAGCGAACTCCAGCTGCTCGGTAAACCCGTCATTCTTGTACCCTCGCCCAATGTGGCCGAGGACCATCAGCGCAAAAACGCCCTCGCGCTGGCCGACCGCGGCGCTGCTGTCATGATTACGGATGACGAGGCTCCCGAACGTCTCGCTCCGGCCATACGTAAGCTGATGGCCGACGCACCCGCCCGTCAGAAACTCTCCGAAAACATACTTGCGATGGCCCTCCCCGAATCGGATGAAATGATAGCCGACGCCGTCGCCAAAATCATCGAAAACAATGACTGACCCAAAGAATGTTTACTTCGTAGGAGCCGGTGGCATAGGCATGGCCGCGCTCGAACGCTATTTCCTTTCGCGGGGACTCCGCGTGGCGGGATACGATCGCACCCCCTCGGCGCTCACACGCCATCTCGAGGATGAAGGTGTGATGATTACATACACCGATTCACCGGACGAGATTCCGGCGGAGTTCCGGAATCCGTCCGACACGATGGTGGTGTACACTCCGGCCGTTCCCGCCGACAGCCCTATACTCAACTATTTCCGCGACGGCGGTTTCGAGGTCATCAAACGCGCGGCCGCCCTCGGCCACATCTCCAACCGCAGCCGGGCCATCTGCTTCAGCGGCACACACGGCAAGACCACCACATCGGGCATGTGCGCACACATCATGCACTCGCTGCCGGTGGGATGCAATGCGTTTCTCGGTGGCGTACTGCTGCGCTACAACAGCAACCTGATGCTCTCGGCCACATCTCCCTACACCGTAGTCGAAGCTGACGAGTATGACCGTTCGTTCCATCAGCTGAGACCGTATATAGCCGTCGTTACCGCAACCGACCCCGACCATCTCGATATCTACGGCACGGAGGAAGCCTATCTGGAATCGTTCGCGCATTTCACCGAACTTATAGATCCGAAAGGTGCGCTTCTTGTTCACACCGGACTTAAACTGGTGCCTCGCCCCGCTCCGGGCGTACGCGTGTACACTTATAGCCGTGATGCGGGAGATTTCCACGCCGAAAACATCCGTCACGCCGACGGCGACATTATCTACGACCTCGTCTATCCGGGCGGAATAGTCAAGGACGTGCGTCCGGGTGTGCCTGTCGAGGTTAACATCGAAAATTCGATAGCTGCCCTGGCGGCGGCATGGCTCACCGGCGACGTCGACATGGAAGAGGCTGCCCGTGCTGTCGCCTCATATCCGGGAGTTGAACGTCGTTTCCAGCCCCATCTGCGCCAACCGGGTCCCCACGGCAAAGTGATAATCGACGACTACGCACACCACCCCGAGGAGGTGCGCGCATCAGTCAGCGGCATACGCGCCCTCTATCCCGGCAGACATCTCACCGTGGCATTCCAGCCGCACCTATACTCGCGTACACGCGATTTCGCGCCCGAATTCGCAGAAGCTCTCTCGATGGCCGATGCCGTGGTGCTCGCCGACATATATCCGGCCCGCGAGCTTCCGATTCCCGGAGTTACATCTGAAATCATCTTCGACCGCATAAAATCGCCTGAAAAAGTGCTTATTGCCAAAGATGATTTTGTAAATACAATGAAAAATCGTAACTTTGACATTCTATTGACCCTCGGTGCCGGCGACCTCAGTTTCGAAGTCCCGGCGTTGGCCGCGCTCATCGACCCTGAGGGTGCGATAAAATATTGATTATTAACCCGTTTATAGCTGTCCGGCTGTATGATTAACCGATATCCTCTTTTAGCCTGCGCGCTTGTGGTCCTTCTTGTGGGCTACCTGTGTTTCGCGATTCCGGCCGCCGGCCGGCTCGCCCGCGCTGACCGCTTCGCCGGATGCCGGATCGCTGTGGCCGATTCAGCCCGGACAGGATTT
The DNA here is from genome assembly GCA_947175575.1 of uncultured Bacteroidales bacterium. Lineage (GTDB taxonomy): Bacteria > Bacteroidota > Bacteroidia > Bacteroidales > Muribaculaceae > CAG-873. Next base: position 31,093 of record CAMWNG010000012.1, read on the forward strand.
GTCACATCCGCCGAACTCGCTCAGGAATGTGACGGCATCACATCGCACATCACGGAATTAACCCGCGGACAAGTTAATCTGAACGACCTCGAGAGCCGCTTGCGTGCATCGGACAAAATCGAACGCGTAAACGTGGCCGTGCTCAACAACGGCGCGCTGGCCATCGACGTAGTGCCGATGGTGCCCGTGGCGCGCGTGTTCGACTCTCACGGATCCTACTATATCAACGCTGAAGGCAAGCGGATATCGGCTGACCCACGCTATCATGTCGATGTTCCGGTGGTGGTGGGACGTTTCACCGAGAAATATCCGGCCAAACGCCTCTTGCCGATGTTGAGCTACATAGCCTCCCGGCCCGAACTCGACGCCCTGGTTAGCACCCTTAAACAAGATTCACGCGGCGACATAATTCTTGTGCCCTCCATACGCGGACATGTGGTGAACTTCGGCGACACGTCTATGGTGGCGGACAAATTCGAACGTCTGCGCACATTCTACCGCAAGGTGATGCCCGTACGAGGCTGGGAAACCTACGACACTCTGTCTGTGAAATGGCGCGGACAGATTGTGGCGACCCACCGCGTCAAAGCACTCGCTCCCACTGCGGTGGCTTCATCGGTCGAGGAATTCGATGAAGCCGACGATCTCGGCACGATCCTCACGCCGCTGCACACATCCGCGGCTCCGCTACCTGAAAACCCTGATACCATCTGAATCATTCATGGATATGAAATCAAAATATATAGCAGCAATTGACCTGGGCTCGGCCACAATCCGAGGCATAGTGGCCTCGGTCGACCCCGTTTCGGGAATCACGGTCCTCGCTGTAGAGGAAGTGGACGCCGACGACTCCGTACGCCACGGGCGTGTGCAGAACGCGCGCGAGGCATCAGAACGCGTCGGAGAGATCATTCGCCGCCTCGAAAACAATCCCTCGGTAGCTCCCGGACACATATCGGCCATCTATGTGGCTCAGGGAGGACGCTCGCTGATCTCCACGCACGCCAACGCTACCATCAAGCAGGGTGCCGATGCTGAAATCACATCCGACACGCTTGCTCAGCTCCACCGCGAAGCCAGATACAGCCTCGCGTCTGACCGCGATGTCCTGGTGATCGCCCCAAGGCGTTACTTTGTAAACCAGACCGAGGTAAAGAAGATCGTCGGAGCGTTCGGCAACACTCTGCGGGGTGAATTCACCGTGCTCACCTGTTCCCCGGAAAATAAACGCGCACTCGACCGCGTCAACATCGTTTCGGCCGACCAACCCGTCCGACGCGAATATGTGACCCGCATTCTGGCACAGACCGAGATGGCGCTGACCGACTCCGACCGCCAGCGTGGTGTCGCTTTCGTTGATTTCGGCGCAGAGACCACCACTGTCGCGGTGTTCCGCGAAGGAGCGCTGCAAATGGCCGCCACACTGCCCATGGGCTCTGCCAACATCACGCGCGACCTCTGTGCGGTGCTGGGTCTCTCGCATGATCAGGCCGAGAATATAAAGCATACACGTGGCCGCGCTGTAGCAGCGCGTGTGAATATCGATGCCCCCGATGCCGAATCGCGCGAGATAATCAACCTTATCTCTGCCCGCACTGCTGAAATCATAGCCAACATAAACAACATCATAACCGAAGCCGGCTTCAAGAGCGCAGATCTTCCGGCAGGTATAGTTATCGCAGGCCGTGGATCACGTCTTAACGGATTTGCCGAATTGCTTGAATCTTCTCTCAATAAGATGAAGGTGCGCAATGCCGCTGTCGACGCGTCCATCGCTTCTGAATGTGACGCCGTTCCGGCCGAGCATTTCACGCTGATAGCTCTTGCCCGCTATGCGGCGGCTCATTCCGATATCGACTGTCTGCTGTTCCCGGATCCTGAACCCGAACTGCATACGGAGACTGAGGACCAGCCTTACCCGGAAACGCGCCAGCCCGAGGGATACAGACGTCGACAGGTCAGCGATGATGATCTCCTCAAGGACGATCCCGACTACGATGACACCGAAGATTTTGATGATGACACTCCGCTCGATGATATCCCGCGCGGAAACGGTGATGACACACGTCGAGGAATACTTGAACGTCTACGCAAGATCGGCAAATGGCTCGCTCCACCGCAGGATGACCAGGGTACCGACCTCGACTCCTGATTCTTTCCTCACCTTTAAATTTCAACACAAATGGCTCCCGAAGATTCCCAATATCTCGACAAATATAACACTCCGCTCGATCCGGACCCAAACCGAATAATCGTTATCGGTGTAGGCGGTGGCGGCAATAACGCCGTCGACCACATGTACCGCAAGACAGCCGACCACATATCGTTCGTCGTGGCTAACACGGACCGTCAGGCACTGCGAAAATCCGCCGTACCCACGAAGGTGCTCCTCGGTCCGACAATCACCAAAGGCCGTGGCGCCGGCAACGTGCCCGACCGCGCCCGTCAGGCTGCCGAAGAAAGTGCGGCAGACATCGACGCCCTGTTCAACGACGACACGGACATGGTCTTCGTTACCGCCGGCATGGGTGGCGGAACAGGCACAGGTGCAGCCCCGGTCGTAGCACGTATCGCCAAGGAACGCGGACTGCTCACCATCGGAATCGTCACCATCCCGTTCATGTTCGAGGGCATGCGCAAGATTCAGAAAGCGATCAGCGGCGCCGACGAAATGAGCAAGTATGTCGACGCAATGATGATTGTGACGAACGAACGCCTCGTCGAGATATATCCTGACTTTGAATTCGAATCCGCATTCGCAAAGGCCGATGACATTCTGGCCACAGCGGCAAGCTCAATCGCCGAACTCGTCACACGCGAAGGCTATATCAACCTTGACTTCAACGACGTGGACACAACCCTCCGCGACGGCGGCACGGCCATCATCACCGTAGGCTACGGCGAGGGCGAAAACCGCGTCACGAAAGCTATTCAGGATGCGCTCCACTCCCCCCTGCTGCGCAACACAGACGTGTTCACCTCACGCAAAATTCTCTTCAACCTCTATTATTCCCGCGAGGCGAGCAACAAGTTCAAGGCATCTGAGGTCAAGGAGCTCAACGATTTCATCGCCCGCGTCGAGGAACAGGTCGACGTTATATGGGGTATAACCTACGACGAATCGCTTGGCGAGAAAGTCAAATTCACCATACTCGCCTCCGGTTTCGATGTGACCATCGACGATAAAGGCAACGTGATTTCTCCTGCCAAACCGGGTAACGAAACAGAAAAACAGGATGATCAAGGCGTTGTGGACGATAAAATCATTCAGTTCTACGGCAAGGATCGCGTCGATAAGGAAGTGCGTACCAAAGAGACCCTTAACTACATGCTACTTTCCGCTGATCAGCTCGATGACGATGGAGCCATCGAACAATTCGAGAAACAGCCTACTCTTACGCGTAACAAGCGCCTGAACAAGACAGCTGCCGGTGCCGGACCTATGCAGGAAGAACGGTCGGCCGCAGCCGAACAGAAGGAAAAGGAACAGGACGGCTTCTCCATAACCTTCGGACTTGATGACTGACACCATGGACAGAAAGCCCAACCTCGTGATTTCGACCGGTGCCGGCATGAGCGCCGAAAGCGGTATCCGCACATTCCGCGACGCGGGCGGCATGTGGGAGGAATATCCGGTGATGCAGGTGGCGAGCGCCGACGGCTTCCGCGCCGACCCGGCTCTTGTGCACCGTTTCTACAACGCACGCCGCCGCGACCTTTTCAAGGCTCAGCCCAATGAGGGGCATCGTATTCTCGCATCACTTGAGGATCGTTTCAACGTGGAAGTGATAACCCAGAACGTCGATGATCTGCACGAACGCGCCGGCTCCCATAATGTGCTGCATCTCCACGGCGAACTCACAAAAGTGCGCGCGATGGATGATCCTTCGCTGCTGTTCACCCTCACTGAAGATAATCCCGACACCGATCCCCACACTGTGATCGACGGCCATAAAGTGCGTCCTCACATAGTATTCTTTCAGGAGGATGTACCCAATTTCGCCCTTGCCACAGAGATTGTCGAGCAGGCCGACATCTTCGTGATAATCGGCACCTCGCTTTCCGTATATCCGGCTGCCGCCCTGGTGCGTTATGTCCGGCCAGGCGTACCTGTCTACTATATTGACCCGAATCCGGCTGCCGTTCCCGCCGGAATACATGTAATTCGTGCCGGCGCGTCCGAAGGGCTGCGCAAGCTTGCCGGAATACTCGGCGTCAATGCCTGAACCATCTGCGCGCTCCGGTCGTTAGATAAATGTAACTCTAACATTTAATCATTATGGAATCAACTCGTCAAGCCAAAATAGCTCGCCTCTTTCAGAAAGAACTCAGTGAAATTTTCCGTCAGCAGACCGCAAAGACCCACGGGACCATTGTCTCGGTAAGCACAGTGCGCGTGTCTCCGGATCTTTCGGTGGCAAAAGCTTATCTGTCCGTATTCCCTTCGGAGAAAGCGGCCGAAGTCATGGAATCGATTAATGCGTCGGCCAAGACTATCAGATATGAACTGGCCCAGCGTGTGCGCTTCCAGGTACGCAAGACGCCGGAACTGCATTTCTACCTTGACGATTCGCTCGACTATCTTGAAAAAATAGACTCGCTTCTGGAAAACAAGTGAATCATCACAGGCTGCTGCCCCTTGCCATAGCATCGCGCTATCTGTTGGCGCGCAAGTCTCATTCGGCGGTCAACGTCATCTCGGCAATATCCGTAGCCGGGGTCGCGGTGGCCGTCGCTGCCATGGTGGTGGTGCTCTCGGTGTTCAACGGATTCTCTGACCTCGCCCGAGCCCATTTCTCGATTCTCGACCCGGATGTGACCGTGATGCCGGCACAAGGGTCGGTGATTTCGTCTGCTGACTCTCTCGCGGCCGTCCTGGCATCAAGGCCTGACGTCGCCGCAGCCGTACCCGTGCTTGAGCAGAGAGGGTTGCTTGTGAATTCGGACAACCAGACCGCGGTGGTGTTCAAAGGCGTTCCTCACCATTACAGCGACGTTGTAAACACCGAACCGGCCGCCGTGGCCGCCTCGGTCTATACAGACGAATTCGCACCCGATGGTTCAGGAATTACAGATGTATCGGTGGGGGTGGCCAACCGGCTGGAAATCGTGCCGGGCATGACAGGGCTTCAGCTCTATGTGCCTCGCCGGGCCGGACGCATAAACCCGGCAAATCCCGCGGGAGCTTTCTTCTCCGCCTCTCTAACGGCCGGACGTGTCCTGCAGGTTGACCAGATGGAATTCGACGCAGACCATATCTATATCCCGCTTGAGACAGCGCGTGACATTCTCCAATACACCGACGAAGCCTCATACATCGAACTCCGCGCACAGGAAGGTGTATCCCCTGAAAAACTTGCATCCGAACTGCGCGCCACACTCGCTCCGGAATACAAGGCGCTCCCCGTATCCGAACTGCACTCGCAGTCGCTCATGATGATATCGGTGGAGAAATGGGTCACGTTCTCGATGCTCGTATTCATTTTGCTGATAGCCGCCTTCAACATTGTCAGCACACTTTCACTTATGGTGATCGAGAAACGCGACAATATGGCCACCATGAGCTTTCTGGGAGCACCCCGCGCCCAAATCCGAGCCATATTCATGTGGATGGGAGCCATAATCACCATTGCCGGCGGATGTTTCGGCATTCTTCTCGGCGCCGTCCTGTCACTCGCGCAGCAGTGGGGGGGATTCATACATCTGTCAGGTGATCCCGCACAGCTGACAGTCGATGTCTATCCCGTGCGCCTCGCTGCGGGAGACGTTCTGGCCGTCGCAGCCATAGTTTTCGCCGTGGCCGCACTCGCGGCGGCGGTCACCCGTCTGTTCACACGAAAATACAATTAAGTAACTCTTAAAAATTAGCTGATATGAATTTGAGTAGGATTGATGCGGGAA
>CAMWNG010000013.1 GCA_947175575.1 uncultured Bacteroidales bacterium
TTGCAATCAGTTGTAGATGGTCTATAGTGTCTTTACCTGACCTGAGTAGTTACCTTTCAGGCGCGGATTTTCATAAAAAAGTGAAATTGTTTGGTAGAAGAGGAAATTTCGGTTATATTTGCAGTGCTTAATCTTTAATACCAATCCCTATGGCCAAAATACGAGGAGCCGTGACTATCGACGTCAACCACTGCAAGGGCTGCGAGCTGTGTGTGGTGGCTTGTCCGACCGATGTCCTGATGCTTCAACCAAAAGAAGTCAATGACCGTGGTTATCACTTTGCTTTCACTGCCAATCCTGACGCCTGCATAGGCTGTGCTTCGTGCGCGGTGGTGTGTCCCGACGCCTGCATCGAGGTGTATCGTGTAACTGAAAAATAAGTAACTCACATGCAAGAAGATATTAGACTCATGAAGGGTAACGAGGCCATCGCCCACGCCGCCATCCGCTACGGCGCCGATGCCTATTTCGGTTACCCCATCACCCCGCAGAGCGAGGTGCTTGAAACACTTGAGGACGAGATGCCATGGGAAACCACCGGCATGGTGGTCCTGCAGGCCGAGAGTGAAGTGGCCGCCATCAACATGGTGTACGGCGGTGCAGCCTCCGGCAAGGCCGTGATGACCTCGTCGTCGTCGCCCGGCGTCAGCCTCAAACAGGAAGGAATCAGCTACATCGCCGCATCCGAGCTGCCCGCACTGATTGTCAATGTGATGCGCGGCGGTCCGGGTCTCGGCACCATCCAGCCCTCCCAGGCCGACTATTTCCAGGCCACCAAAGGCGGCGGCCACGGCGACTATCATCTCATTGTGCTCGCCCCCGCCACAGTGCAGGAAATGGCTGACTTCGTGGCTCTCGGATTCGACCTTTCGTTCAAATACCGCACTCCGGCCATGATTCTCGCCGACGGCATCGTGGGTCAGATGATGGAGAAAGTGGTGCTTCCCCCGCAGCGTCAGCGACGCACTGAGGAAGAAGTGGCCGCCCAATGCCCCTGGGCTGTCACAGGCAAACACGGCCGCGGTCACCGCAACATCGTCACCTCTCTGGAGATGGATTCTCCCAAGATGGAGGAGAACAACCTCCGCTTCCAGCGCACCTACGCCGAGATTGCCGAGAAAGAGGTGCGTTTCCAAGAATACTTCTGCGATGACGCCGAATATCTCATCGTGGCTTTCGGCTCCGTGGCACGCATCTGCCTAAAGGCTATCGAGGATGCCCGCGCCCGCGGCATCAAGGTCGGCCTGCTGCGCCCCATAACCCTCTGGCCTTTCCCCACTCGCGAAATCGAAGCCCTGAGCCGACGTGTCAAGGGAATTCTTGTGGTGGAACTCAATGCCGGACAGATGATCGAGGACGTACGTCTGGCTGTCGAAGGTCGTGTGCCCGTTCGCCACTTCGGGCGTATGGGCGGCATGATTCCCAACCCCGGCGAAGTGCTCGACGCACTCGATACCGAAATCATTAACCCCGCTAAGAAATAAAGGACATGAGCGCTGAAGAAATCATAAAACCCGAAAACAAGGTGTATTCTCGCCCCCGTCTGCTTGACGAGCGGGTGACTCACTACTGCCCCGGATGCTCGCATGGTGTGGTTCACCGTATCATCGCGGAACTACTTGACGAGATGGGCCTCGAGGACAATACAGTGGCCGTGGCTCCCGTGGGCTGCGCCGTATTCGCTTACAATTATATCGATGTCGACTGGGTGGAGGCCGCTCACGGCCGTGCTCCCGCCGTGGCCACGGCGCTCAAACGCCTCAATCCCGGCAACCTCGTGTTCACCTACCAGGGCGACGGCGACCTCTCGGCCATCGGTACCGCCGAGACAATCCATGCCGCCAACCGCGGCGAGAACATAGCCATTATCTTCATCAACAACGGCATCTACGGCATGACCGGCGGACAGATGGCTCCCACCACTCTGCTGGGAATGAAGACCGCCACCACCCCCTACGGCCGCCGTGCCGACCTCAACGGCTATCCTCTCCGCATCTCCGAACTCCTTGCTCCGCTCGACGGCACATGCTACGTTACCCGTCAGGCCGTGCATACCCCCGCGGCCGTGCGCAAGACCAAAGCCGCCATCCGCAAGGCATTCCAGAACTCGATGGAAGGCAAAGGTACTTCGGTGGTGGAAATCGTCTCCACCTGTAACTCCGGATGGAAAATGAGTCCCGCCAAGAGCAACGAATGGATGGCAGAACACATGTTCGAACGCTACCCGATGGGCGATCTCAAGAATATCTAACCCCTGACCTTAAGACAATGAAAGAAGAAATCATCATAGCCGGATTCGGCGGCCAGGGCGTGCTGTCGATGGGCAAGATTCTGGCGTATGCCGGTCTGATGAACGACCTCGAAGTGACCTGGATGCCCGCCTACGGGCCTGAGCAGCGCGGCGGCACGGCAAATGTCACCGTGATTCTCAGCGACAGTCCCATTTCATCACCCGTGCTTGATTCCTACGACACAGCCGTAATTCTCAATCAGCAGAGTCTTGACAAGTTTGAAAACAAGGTGAAACCCGGCGGCACCCTCATCTATGACCCCTCCGGCATACATCATCCGCCGACACGCACCGACATCAAGGTGGTGCCTGTCGACGCCATGGAAGCCGCTATCGAACTCAAGAACAGCAAGACATACAACATGATTCTACTGGGAGCCCTCCTTGCCTTGCGTCCGGTCGTGGACAGCGAGGCTGTCGTCAAAGCTCTCAAAAAGACACTTCCCGAACGCCACCACCATCTCATCCCGCTCAACGTGCAGGCCATCGAGCGTGGTGCGCAACTCGTAAAATAAAACCACGGGGAGGGACAGGCTTTCATACGGTCCCTCCCCGCTTCGTTTCCCTACATGACCGACTTTATCTCGCTCTTACGCAGATTCGTGCCGCCATATCGAAAATATCTGGCGCTCAACATTCTGTTCAACATCCTTTCGGCCCTTCTGACCCTCTGTTCCTTCGCCCTGATCGTCCCCATCCTTGAGATGCTGTTCCGGATCAGGGAGGCGCATTATGTGTTCATGCCGCTGGGAAGCGGTTCGCTCAAGGATGTCGCAATCAACAATTTCTACTACTACACGCAGGAGAGCATACTGCACTTCGGCCCGGCCAACACCCTGGCCATGCTCGCAGCAGGACTGGTGGTGCTTACCGCGCTGAAAACCGGCACCGCCTTCCTCAGCCTCTACTTCATCACTCCGCTGCGCAACGGCGTGGTGCGCGACATACGCAACTTCGTGTTCGACAAGATCACGGCTCTTCCGATCGGATTTTTTACTTCGGAGCGTAAGGGCGATGTCATGGCGCGCATGACCGGCGACGTGGCCGAGATCGAGAACTCCGTGATGGCCTCGCTCGACATGATTTTCAAAAATCCGGTGCTCATAATCGTCTATCTCGGCATGATGATCATAATCTCGTGGCAGCTGACACTTTTTGTGTTTATCCTGCTTCCTGTGGCCGGATGGGTCATGGGGCGCGTGGGTAAGCGTCTGAAGCGTCAGTCGCTCGAGGGACAAAACCAATGGGGTGTGCTGATGTCGCTCATCGAGGAGACTCTCGGCGGCCTGCGCATCGTCAAGGCTTTCACGGCCGAGGATCGCGTAAAGAGCCGTTTCCATACTGAGAACGACCGCTTCTTCCGCATCTCGAACCGTGTGGCACGGCGTCAGGCGCTCGCACATCCCATGAGCGAGTTCCTTGGTACATGCGCCGTAGCGATAATCCTGTGGTTCGGTGGCGCGCTCATTCTCAGCGGACATTCAAGCCTCGACGCGGCGAGATTCATCTATTACATGGTGATCTTCTACTCACTGATACAGCCGGCGAAAGACCTGTCGAAAGCGGCATATTCCATTCAGAAAGGCCTTGCCTCGATGGAGCGAGTAGACAAAATTCTCAATTCCGTGAATCCGATCGCCGACCCCGCCGCTCCGGAGCCGCTTCCGGCTCTGAAGTCAGGAATTGATTATGACGGAGTGACTTTCGCATATGGCGAACAGCCCGTGATCAATGATGTGTCGTTGCACATTCCCGCCGGAGCCACGGTGGCTTTCGTAGGTCAGAGCGGTTCGGGCAAGACAACTCTGGCCGACCTCCTGCCGCGCTTCTATGACGTGGACCGGGGACGCATAACGGTAGACGGCACCGACATCCGCCGGATGCGTGTGGCCGATCTCCGTTCGCTCATGGGAAACGTGAACCAGGAAGCCATACTGTTCAACGATACGGTGCATGCCAACATCGCTTTCGGAGTTCCCGACGCCACACGCGAACAAGTGATCGAAGCCGCTCGCGTGGCGAACGCGCACGAGTTCATCGAACAACTTGAGCAGGGGTACGACACCCCCGTGGGCGACCGCGGTTGCCGGCTCTCGGGCGGACAGCGTCAGCGTCTGAGTATCGCACGCGCCATACTGAAGAATCCGCCTCTGCTGATTCTCGATGAAGCCACATCAGCACTCGACAGCGAGAGCGAGGTGCTCGTTCAGCAGGCTATCGAACGCCTCATGCACGGCCGTACGACTATCGTGATAGCCCACCGTCTAAGCACCGTCCGTGGAGCCGATATTATCTGTGTGATGCATCAGGGCAGGATAGTTGAGCAGGGCACCCACGATTCGTTGATGGCACTTGACGGCCACTATCGTCGCCTGGTGGAAATGCAGTCATTAAACTGAATGGAGACATGCGTTGTTATAAATGTACGCGGGCACATGGCTCCGCTTCAACGAATTCTCTAACAAAGTAAAATTTACGCATCATGTCAGATAACGAAAAATCTTTTGAACAGCAGGCTCTCGACTATCATCGCTACCCCAACCCCGGTAAGATAGAGGTGGTTCCCACCAAACCGTATTCCACTCCGGAGGAACTTTCGCTGGCGTATTCGCCCGGTGTGGCTTATCCTTGCCTTAAGATCAAGGAAGACCCCATCAAGTCATACGATTACACCAACCGCGGAAATCTCGTGGCCGTGATTTCCAACGGTACAGCCGTGCTGGGCCTCGGAAACATCAGTGCCGAGGCTTCCAAACCCGTCATGGAGGGTAAGGCTTTGCTGTTCAAGATTTTTGCGGGACTTGATGCCTTCGATATCGAGATTGATCAGGCTGATCCCGAAAAATTTATCGAGACTGTCAAGAGTCTGACTCCGACATTCGGCGGAATAAACCTCGAGGACATCAAGGCACCCGAATGTTTCGAGATAGAGGAACGCCTCAAAGCCGAATGTGATATCCCTGTGATGCACGATGATCAGCACGGCACGGCCATCATCTCGGCGGCCGGATTGCTCAATGCCCTTGAAATACAGGGCAAGGAGATTTCCGAGGTGAAGATGGTGGTGAACGGCGCCGGCGCCGCGGCCATGGCATGCACACGACTCTATGTGGCACTCGGCATGCGCAAGGAAAACATTGTCATGTGCGACTCTAAAGGCCCCATCACCACAGCACGCAAGGATCTCAACCGTTTCAAGAAAGAATTCGCCACCACCCGCACCTCGCTTCAGACCCTCGGCGAGGCCATGCGCGGAGCCGATGTGTTCCTCGGACTCTCGGTTGCCGATGTGCTCACACGCGAGATGGTGCAGTCGATGGCTCCCCGGCCCATCGTGTTTGCCCTTGCCAACCCGGCTCCCGAAATCTCATACGACGAAGCTATGGCATCGCGCGACGACATTGTGTTCGCCACCGGTCGTTCCGATTATCCGAACCAGATAAACAATGTGCTCGGCTTTCCCTACATCTTCCGCGCCGCACTCGATTGCCGCGCCACCACCATCAACGAGGAGATGAAAAAAGCCGCCGCCATAGCTATCGCCGCGCTGGCTCACAAGCCTGTGCCCGAGGATCTCGCCGAGGCATACGGAGTGCCCGGCCTGCATTTCGGTCGCGACTATATCCTTCCGAAGCCCTTTGACCGCCGTCTGCTCACCACAGTCGCACCGGCCATAATCCGTGCGGCCGAGGAAAGCGGAGTGGCTCGGCACAAGATCACCGACTTCGAGGCATACGGCGAAAAACTCGAAAGCATCATGTGCTCCAACGAAGCCCTGATCAAATATATGATCCAGACTCAAAGCACTTGTGCACGACAGTCTGTCTGACATGTAACTCTCTAATCATCCATTCATCACCACATCACCTCACCCGATTATGCTTAAGACTTTCAAACGCGGAATTTTCACCGGAGACACCGTGCTGGTGTTGTTCGTACTGTTGATTGTGCTATGGATACCCTGGCTCGGCGAGACACCCTTCTATTCCAAGGGTGAGCCGCGCGAGGCTGTCGTGGCCATGACGATGCTCCAGAGCGGCGACTGGGTTCTGCCGGTCAATGCAGGCAGCGAGATACCGTTCAAACCGCCGTTTCTGGCGTGGATGATAGCCGTGCTGGCCTGGGTGTTCAACGGCAGTGTGGTCAATGAATTCATTTCCCGTCTGCCGTCGGCGATCGCTGCTACGGCCATGATAATGGGCGGTTATTATTGGGTAAGGGATTGTCGCGGCAAGAAGTTCGCGTTCACTATGGCCCTCGTTACCGCAACCTCGTTCGAAGTTTACAGGGCCGCCACGGCCTGTCGCCTTGACATGGTGCTCACGGCGGCGATGGTCGGCGCCATCTATCTGGTCTATACGGCCCGCGAGCGCCGGGGACGCGACAATGTGGGCCTTTGGGCCGGTGCAGCCGGACTGCTTACTGTCGCCACTCTGACCAAAGGCCCCGTGGGATCGTTGCTTCCGTGTCTGATTCTGGGCATCTATCTGTTGGTGCGAAAGGATAATTTCTTCAAGACTCTTGGAAAGATGGTGCTCCTGTGCCTGGTGTCTTTCCTGATTCCGGCATTATGGTATTATGCAGCATGGAAACGCGGGGGCGATATGTTCTTCGACCTCATGTGGGAGGAGAATGTAGGACGTCTGCTCGGTACGATGTCTTATGCCTCGCACGAGAAACCGGTGTGGTATGTTTTCGTCACCATCCTGCTCGGCATGATGCCGTGGACCATATATTTCGGTGCATGTCTGTTCCGTTCGGCCAACTATCACAAATGGCCCCTCAAGCCTTCGGGTCAGCTGGCTCTCGTTGCCGCGCTCACAGTCATTGTGTTCTATTGCATTCCGTTGAGCAAACGCAGCGTATACCTTCTTCCGGCGTATCCGTTCATGGCGTATGGCATCACGGCTCTCATCACAGAGTTGCGTGAGACCGGCATAAATCGTTTCTACGGGCGTCTGATGGCGTGGATAGGGGTGATAGTGCCGATTGTGGTGGCGGTGCTCGCACTTGTACCTGACAATCCGTTCGTACCCGGATTCCACATGAAATTGGGATGGTTCGCATATATAATCCTCGCAGTGCCGGTCGTGGCCAGCATCTGGTGGCTTATGGGGCGCACTTATTCGTCGGTGGGAATGCCCGCCGTGTGGAGCCTTCTCTTCGCTTACGGGGCGGCTGTAATGCCCGCGGTGTTTGCCGAACCGTTACACACACCCGAAGCCCGTGCGGCTTTCGAGTCGCTCAAGTCGCCCGGTGAGAAATACTCGTTCACATCGACCGGACATGCCACCACATATTGGTATAATTACTACCTCAACGACGGATTGCACATCCTCACTCCGGGACCGGAGTTCGATGCTCTCCGTCCGGGTGCCCGTCTTGTCGTGAGCAATCCGTCTGATACAATCCTGCTGCCTGCAAGTCATTGGAGCATCGCTTCGATGGGATTCAACCCCGATGTGCGCCGCGAGGCTTATTTAGCCACCAAGATCCGATGACACGTCGTCTGACAATAGTCGTATGCTTGTGCGCTTCTATCGGCGTACAGGCGTTTGAATATTCGCGCGTGGCGTATGAAGCCACTGTTCCGGGCGGTGATGACACTGTGGTGTATGCGCTTGACATTTTCGCCGAGCGGTCTCCGGCAGACACTCTCATGCCGTTGCGCTATCTCGTGGAATGGACGCGCACGGCTCCGTCCGGCGACGTCTCGGAGGGATTCACGGCCTATTTCGACGGAAATTTCTTCAGGAGCGCCAACGGGAAGTTCACGGAGTATCATTATACGGAAGAGCCGCTGCGGTTCGCTCCGGGAGGTGTGCGCGAGTCAGGAGTGCAGTTTGACAATATGTTTGTCGACCTCATTCCTTCCGTGGTGGAGGAGCGCAACGCCGGCGCAGAGATCATAGCAGACCGACGCGGCGATGTGGTCGTGTCGGAGTCACGTTATGTTTACGCTCCTGACGGGCGTCCGTCGCACTCCGAGACAGTCATAGGACGTGACACACCGGGAGAGCAGGTGATAACGGTTGACTGGACGTATCCTGACTATGAAATTCCGTTCGAAGAGCTTACAGAAGATGTACTGACCCGGCGTCACTCCTACGAATTCGGAGAATTGAGGATCAGGAACACCGATGCTGCTGCGATGGTAGGCAAGCCGTTGCCCTCGCTCCACGCTCCCATGATCGGTGGTGAACGGTTCGTGTACACTCGCGGCGAAGGTTTCCGCACGCCTGTGGTGCTTGCGGTTTTTGACAGCGAGACGGATAGCGTGGCGGAAGTGCTCGGCGCGATTCAGACGGTTTTGAGAGACCTTCCCGAACGTGTCGAGTTGATTCCGGTATTTCGCAGCAACCGTTTCAGCGACATATCGGCGGCGACTTCGCCGCTTGGACTGTCAAGAGTGCTTTTTTCGGGTCGTACGGTTGTGAAGGATCTTGGTGTGAAGGAGTTCCCGACTTTGTTTTTCGTAAACTCGGACGGAACGGTGGCCGACGTGTGTGAGGTCGAAAACAATGGACTCGGTTCGGTTGTTATATCTATGACAGCAAAACTGTATTAAGTATAACATAAAACCCTCACACAGATATGGAAACAGTATTTTTCAACGGACAGGAAGTCCACACTTACGGCAAGGTGCCCGAAGTAGGTGCCAAAGCACCCGAATTCAATCTCGCCGGACGCGATCTGAGCAACATCACCCTCGCTGATTATGCAGGCAAGCGCGTGGTGCTCAATGTGTTCCCGAGTCTTGATACGCCTGTTTGCGCCGCCTCAGTGCGCAAGTTCAATAAGGAAACAAGCGATATGGATAATGTGGTGGTGCTTTGCGTATCGATGGATCTTCCCTTCGCCATGCAGCGTTTCTGCACCCTTGAAGGTCTTGAAAACGTAGTGCCCGCATCCGCTTTCCGTTCGCCGGAATTCGGTAAGAATTACGGTCTGCAGATAACCGACGGTCCTCTTGCCGGTCTGCTTGCCCGTTGCGTTCTCATCATCGACGAAAACGGCAAAGTCGCCTACCGCGATCTCGTAAGCGAAATCACTCACGAACCCGACTACGAAGCCGCAAAAAAAGTCCTCGAAGGCAAATATTAAACGACTCACATAAGTATAACCCGGCGCCTCACAGAGCAACCCTCCGTGAGGCGCCCGGCTTATATTACACTAAGCAAATCCACAAATAATATTTGTATATTCAGAAGAAATATACTAACTTTGTCACCGTGGTAATAATTACCGCCGTAATAAAGTATGAAATTCTATAATCGGGTAAAGGAAATAGAGGAGCTGAGACGAATACAAGGACGAGCCTTTGACTCTCGGTCGAGGATGACTGTCATAACCGGTCGGCGTCGTATCGGCAAGACTTCGCTTGCTCTGCGTGCAACGCAGGGCGAATATCCTACTGTGTATCTATTCGTAAGTAGAAAAAACGAGGCTGCATTGTGCGAAGAGTTTGCCGGGCTGATCTCATCGAATCTTGATTGTTATGTGCCGTCAGAGATAAAGTCTTTCAAATCATTATTTCAGATGTTGATGGAACTTGCGAAGACTCGCAAGTTCAACCTGATAATTGACGAATTTCAGGAGTTTTTCAATATCAATCCATCGGTTTACAGTGACATGCAGAATATCTGGGATGCCTACCGAAACGATACGCATGTCAA
The DNA here is from genome assembly GCA_947175575.1 of uncultured Bacteroidales bacterium. Classification (GTDB taxonomy): domain Bacteria; phylum Bacteroidota; class Bacteroidia; order Bacteroidales; family Muribaculaceae; genus CAG-873. The sequence continues at coordinate 9,967 of CAMWNG010000013.1, forward strand.
TTTGCTTCTTATGGGATCTGTGTATTCAATGATGCACAAGATCTTTGAAAATTACCACGAACCGCTTTTTGGCAGAGCTGATGCCATGATAAGTCTCTCAGGATTCGGTACCGAGACTATGAAGGAAATCATGCGGGATTTCCGACCGGACTATACCAACGATGAGTTGCTCGCATTATATACCATCACCGGAGGAGTGCCGAAATATATCGAGCTGCTGTCTGACGACACGGATCTGTCAATTGAGGGAATGTTTGATTATGTAGTCCGCGAAAATTCCCTTTTCGTAAACGAAGGACGCAACCTGTTGATTGAGGAATTCGGGAAGGATTACGGATTATATTTCTCAGTATTGAGCTGCATTGCTTCAGGTATCAATACTCAGGGAGCGATTGAAAACGCATTAGGTGGAGTGACGGTAGCCGGCCATCTGAAACGTCTGATCGAGGATTATTCGCTCATCAAGCGGGTGCGCCCGATTCTATCAAAGCCCCGTTCGCAGAATGTTCAGTATGAGATCAACGATAACTTCCTGCGTTTCTGGTTTAACTATTTTGACCGGAACCAGACATTGGTGGAGCTCAACAACTTTGAATACCTACGTCAGATCGTACTCTCAGATTATCCGACATTCTCAGGCCTTACGCTTGAAAAATGGTTCCGTCTGAAGATGATGGAAAGCCATAAGTATTCCGATATTGGCTCATGGTGGGAACGTAAGAAGGGAAAGGAAGCGAACGAGATAGACATCGTGGCTCTTTCAATTGATGGAACGACGGCTCTTATTGCCGAGGTAAAACGTCAGCAACGCAACTACGACCACAAAGCCTTTATGGATAAAGTGCACTGCATCAAGACAAACATACTCTCAAAGTATAAGATAGACACACGACTATTTACGTTAGATGATATGTAATAATAGCGAATAATCACATACGATTGATAGTGTGGATTCTTAGAGTCAAAAATTGTTTGAAAGTGTAATTTTCTGTGAGGTGTTGCGTCAAATGAGAAATAACGTAACAAGAAATGATAAGAAGAGTTATTATAGGATTGGCTTTTCTATGCGCATCTTTCGGCATGCATGCCGGTGAAGCTGCCGCGGAGAGTTGGTGGGGACGTCTTGAACTGGGTCAGGGACGTTCGTTGAAATTGGTTGTCAACATAAGCGCAGATTCGAGTATAACGCTTGATTCGCCAGATCAGGGAGCGCGAGGAATCCCCGCAGTAACGCGCGTGCTTACCGGTGATTCCATCAATTTCGTTATCCCCAAACTTGGCGCTGATTTTGCCGGACGCCGATCATCTGACCGTATCGACGGCGTATTCACACAGGCAGGATATATATTCTCGCTGTCCCTCAAACCCGGCGACGGCAAGGTGAACCGACCGCAGACACCTCAGCCTCCGTTTCCTTATTCAGAACGCGAGGTGACAGTGGAAAATCCGGCCGGCGGGAGCGTGCTTTCAGGCACTCTCTGCGTGCCTAATGATTATTCGTTCAGAACTCCGGTGGTGGTTCTGGTGACGGGCAGCGGATTACAGAACCGCGACGAGGAACTCTTCGAGCATAAACCCTTCGCAGTGATAGCCGATTATCTTGCCAGACAAGGAATAGCGAGCCTGCGGTATGATGACCGTGGAATGGGACGGTCAACCGGCAACGCTTTCGATGCCACTACAGCCGATTTCGCTTCGGACGCGAAAGCTGTGGTAGACTGGCTAAGAAACCAACATCTTTTCAGTTCGGTAGGATTGCTCGGACACAGCGAGGGCGGACAGATTGCATATATGCTGGCTGCGGGTGCTTCCACGCCTGATTTTATAATATCCGTGGCCGGACCGTCGGTTAAGGGAACTGAGACAATAAAATGGCAGAATAAAGTGGCTTTGCAAAAATCGGGTATACCGGAGCATGTGGCCGACGATTTCGTGGCCGCACTCGGACGGGTGTTCGACTATAAACTTGAAGGACACGGTGAAACAATCGTCACAGACGAAATGCTGTCGGAGTTTTATCCACAGTTGAACGATGACGCAACTACGCGGAAACTCGGTGCGACGCTGCGGCCGGTGCTGGAGGCACAGCCGGATAATCCCTGGATGATGTATTTCCTGAATTATGATGCGGCAGAAGATCTCCGCGCCTTGCATGTTCCCGCTCTGATCATATATGGATCAAAAGACCTTCAGGTGCCACCGCATCTCAATCTTGAGCGCGCGCGTGAACTTGCGCCGACTGCTTTGGTGAAAGAATTCGACGGGCTGAATCACATGATGCAACATGCAGTGACCGGCAATGTCGAAGAATACGGGCAGATCGAAGAAACCATCGCTCCTGAAGTCCTGGAGGAGATGGTGTCATTTATCGCCCACGCGCTCGGATGGTTATGAGAACAGCAGGCGGAAGGCTTCATCGACGCGGCTGACTTCGGAAATCTTGATATTCATGCCCGTGAGGTCTACTCCCTTGAGATTGCCGCGGGGTACGATTATTCGTTCCATGCCGAGCTTGTTGGCTTCCGCTACGCGTTGTTCGAGGCGCGCCACCGGCCTGATCTCTCCTGACAGGCCGACTTCACCGGCCATGCAGACGGAGTGTGGAACCGGTGTGTCGAAATTACTTGAAAGAATCGCGCAGACTACCGGCAGATCGAGGGCCGGGTCGCTCACCTTTATGCCTCCGGCGATGTTGAGAAAGACGTCTTTGGCCGCGAGTTTGAATCCCACTCGCTTTTCAAGTACGGCAAGGAGCATATTCATTCGCTTGGCATCGAATCCCGTGACAGAACGCTGCGGTGTACCGTAGGCCGCGGTGCTCACCAGAGCCTGAACTTCGATGAGAAACGGACGCGCACCTTTGACCGTGACACCGATACATACGCCGCTGAGGTTTTCATCTGCGACACTCACCAGAAGTTCGGCGGGATTGAGCACTTCGCGGAGACCTTTCTGTCCCATTTCGTAGATGCCGATTTCGGATGTGCTGCCGAAACGATTCTTGATAGCTCGCAGGATGCGGTACATGTACTGATTGTCGCCCTCGAACTGAAGCACGGCATCGACGATATGCTCAAGCACCTTGGGACCGGCAAGCGATCCTTCCTTGGTGATGTGACCTATGAGTAGGACGGGTACACCTGACTCTTTGGCATATTTGAGCAGCTGTGCGGCACACTCGCGCACCTGGCTGACACTGCCGGCCGAGGATTCGAGAATGTCGGAAGCGATGGTCTGGATAGAGTCGACCACCACGATTCCGGGCTTTATGTTTTCGATGTGTTCGAAAATCTTTTCAAGTGAGGTCTCGCAGACTATATACAGATTATCCGAACCGCGACCGATGCGGTCGGCGCGTAGCTTGAGCTGAGTGGCGCTCTCCTCGCCGGAGGCGTAGAGAATATCTTTGCTCTTGATGGACAGTAAGTTCTGGAGAACAAGAGTTGATTTACCGATACCGGGTTCGCCGCCGATGAGCACGAGAGCGCCGGGGACGAGTCCTCCGCCGAGCACACGGTTGAGTTCGCCCGACGGCAACTTTATGCGAGGTGTGTCGGATGTGGTGATGTCGTTAAGTGCAACCGCTTTTGAATCGCGTGCGCTGACGGGTGACGGTGTACGTGAAGGCGAGGCGACCACCTTTTCCTCGACCATAGTATTCCATTCGCCGCAGGAGGGGCATTTCCCGACCCATCGTGGCGACGAATCGCCACACGAACTGCACACCCACACTGTCTTGTATTTAGTCTTTGCCATCTGTTACTTTTTGAATAATCGGGAACGGAACTGAGAAAGTACGATCGCCGTGGCAGTGGCCACGTTGAGTGATTCGGATGTAGGACGCTCCGGCGGCCATGAAGGAATGAGCAGCCGACGGTTGACGGTGCGAGACACTTCATCGCTTATGCCGGAACCTTCGTTGCCCATAACCACCACGGCACATTCAGGCAGATCGGCCGTATATACGTTTTCGCCTCCGAGAAAGGTGCCGCATACGGGCATGCGGGCGGCAAGCCGTTCGAGCATGGCGGGGAGATCACCGTAAATTACCTTTACACGTGAGATGGCGCCCATGGTGGCCTGCACTGTCTTGGGATTGAAGCAGTCGACGGTGTCGTCTGACGCAAGGATTGTGTCTATGCCCATCCAGTCGGCCGTACGCATGATGGTGCCGAGGTTGCCGGGGTCCTGCACACGGTCGAGAGCGACTGTCAAACCGGCGAGTTCCTCAGGGCGGAACTGCGGCTCGTCAGGAAGATCATACACGGCTATGGCGTCCGGTGCCTGACTCATGGACGACATCTCGCCGATGACTCCGCGGCCGGCCTCGATAATCTTATCGGAATCTATTGTAGCCGGCAGCTTATGTGCGGCAAGCCATTCCGGGGTGGCTATAAGGTAGCGCATGGAGAACGCACCGAGCGTGTCAAGGACACATTTGGTGCCTTCGGCCATGAAGGCATGCGATGTGCGTCGGCCTTTGGGACGCGCGAGATCCGCTATTTCGCGGCGGAGGGCTTTAGTAAGTTGTATCATGAGTCTGATCGGTCTGTCTTTTTGCGTAGTTCGGCAGCCACGAGGTCTGATTCGAAGCCGCGAGAAACGGCATGCCGGAAAATTTTTGTGCGCCCCTCGTAGGTGTCGGCGTCGGGAGTCATGCGGCGTTTCGAAGCGATGACCGCAGCAAGGGCCGCAGCATATTCATCTTCATCAAGCTGTTCGAATCCCGACTGAATGTTGGCTTTGCTCACGCCTTTCTGCCACAGCGCGAAAGCGATCTTACGGCGTCCCCAACGGTTGAACACCACTTTTGACCGCGTGAACACCCGGGCGTAGCGCTCGTCGTCGATGAATCTGTCGGCTTCGAGACGGTCAAGAATCCGTTCAGTTTCAGCAGGCTGAATCCCCCAGCCTTGTAGTTTCTTGCGTATTTCTCCGCGTGAATGTTCGGCTTTGGCACACAAAGCCTCCGCGCGGTGCAGGGCAGCCTCGGGAGTGAGCGGTTGGCGGCGTCGGAATGTGTTCATGGCTTCAAGGATGCTGTAATGAAACGTCGGCGGCCCTGAGAGTCGCGCCATACGTCAGGTTCGAACCCTGCCGCGGAGAGCATCTCGGAAAGGGCGTCGGCCTCAAGAGGATTGATTTCGAAGTAGAGCCTGCCACCGGGATTCAGCCGTGAGCGAGCCTGTGAGGCTATGGCCCGGTAGAACCGCAGAGGGTCATCGTCCGGCACGAAAAGTGCCAGATGAGGCTCGTGTTCAAGCACCCGCGGCTCCATATCCGCAGCCTCACTTTGAAGTACATAGGGAGGATTGGACACGATGATGTCGTAGAGTGTATCACCGGGAATTCCCTTCAATACGTCAGCCTTGATTATATTCACAGAGCCGGCCGGAGCGAGCGACGAGTTTTTACGCGCCACTACAAGAGCACCGTCGCTGATATCCACTGCATCCACGCGCGCGTACGGGAGCGCGCGCGCAAGAGCCACGGCGATGCATCCGCTGCCTGTGCATAGGTCGGCAACGCGCAGATCCCGCGCCGCGAAATCATCGGTTATGCGGTCGACCAGCTCGGCTGTCTCGGGCCGGGGAATGAGGGTGTCAGGAGTGACGGTAAGATCCATCCCCATCCAACGCGCACGGCCCATGACGTACTGCGGCGGTTCGCCGGCGGCGATGCGGTCAAGATAGCCTTCGAAGCGCGGAAGCGTTTCAGGTTCGAGCACGCGGTCAGCCGCGGTGAGAAGTTTTACTGGCGTGACGGCGAGATCATCCTCGAGGAGCAGGCGCGCCGTCGCCCGTGCCTCTGACAGCCCGAGCGACGGCGTGAGCCGGTCGATGATATGTCGGTTAAGCTCGCCGAGGGTCATTTTTCGGTGTCTTCATCGGGTATTTCCGAAATGTCGGTAGCCTCATCTTCGGGTATTTCCTCATCCCAGAATTCCGAAGAGTCGTACTCAATGTCGTCGCCCCAGCTCTCGGCTGAGATGGACTGAAGGTCTTCGGCTTCCTCCTCGTCATCTTCTCCGGGTTCGTATTCGAATATGAACTCATCCTCCTTGGGATCGCGGTGGGCGGCATCGAGGTCGCGGTGGGCGGCGTCGGCAGCGGTGAGGCGGTTGGAGTCATCAGTAATAGCGCGCCAGAGGACATCCTTCAGTTCCTGAATGCCCATGCCGGTCACAGCCGAGATGAACACATGAGGTACACCCTCCGGAAGTGTCTTCCGGACTTCCTCGATGAGTTCGTCGTCGAGCATGTCGCATTTAGACACGGCGAGGATGCGATGCTTGTCAAGGAGCTGAGGATTAAACTGCGCCAGTTCGTTAAGCAGTATCTCATACTCTTTGGCGATATCGTCGGCATCTGCGGGCACCATGAACAGCAACACGGCGTTGCGTTCGATGTGGCGCAGGAAGCGCAGTCCGAGTCCCTTGCCCTCGCTCGCCCCCTCGATGATGCCGGGGATGTCGGCCATGACGAACGAGCGGTCGCCGCGATAGTCCACTATGCCGAGTTGCGGCTCCATGGTGGTGAAGGGATAGTCGGCGATCTTGGGGCGTGCGGCCGAGACAGCGCTGAGCAGTGTGGATTTACCGGCGTTGGGGAAGCCGACCAAACCTACGTCAGCCAGAACTTTCAGTTCCAGGATGATGCTTTTCTCAATGGCAGGCTCACCGGGTTGGGCGTAGCGTGGAGTGCGGTTGGTGGACGACTTGAAATGCCAGTTGCCCAGACCGCCGCGACCGCCGCGGAGCAGTTTCACGAGTTGTCCGTCATATGTCACTTCGGTGAGGAACTGTCCGGTTTCGGCATCGAAGACGGCGGTTCCGCAGGGAACGTCTATTATAACGTCGTCGCCGTCTTTGCCGAACGAACGTCCGCCGGATCCGCTCTGGCCGTTTCCGGCATAAATGTGTCTACGGTATTTCAACGGTAACAGAGTCCACATGTGCGAGTTGCCTCGCAGGATGATATGGCCACCGCGACCACCGTCGCCACCGTCCGGACCTCCTTTGGGCACATATTTGGCGCGGTAGAAATGGCGCGAACCTGCGCCGCCCTTTCCCGAGCGGCATAATATTTTTACGTAGTCGATAAAGTTAGAATCTGCCATGGCTTAGTGTTTTATGATGCTGGAGCAGTTCGGCCGCGTGGCGGAAATCGACGGGTGAACCGACATCTATCCACAATCCCTTCACGGGATAATGCACCACCAGACCGCCACGGGCAATGGTGGCCTCGATAAGGTCGGTTGCATCGGTGCGCGTGTCTTGCGGCAGCGAGTCCAGCACAGAGTTGTTAATTATGTAAATTCCGGCATTGGCGTAGTAGGAGTATGACGGTTTTTCCTCCAGACCGGTGACACGGTCGCCCTCGAAGGTCAGTATAGCATAGGGTACAGCCACCTGATAGGGAATAACGGCAACGGTGATATCTGCTCCGGAGTCGCGGTGGCGGATATACAGTTCTTCGAACGACACGGTGGTTATGAGGTCTGAATTCATAACCAGTGTAGCCCCCGAGTCCTTATGTGGCAGAAGCGTGGCGGCACCGATGGTGCCCATCGGGCGGTCTTCGCGTACACATTTCACCTTAACGTCGGCAACAGGCGCCTCGAAATGGGCGTGAATCTGTTCGGCCAGATAGCCTGTGGCCACGGTGATGTCCGATACCCCGCAGGCCGCAAGAGCTTCAATGTTATAGTCGATGATGGCCTTGCCCTCGATCTTCAGCAACGGTTTGGGGCACGTGAGGGTCATTGGGCGCAGCCGTTCGCCCTTGCCGCCCGCCATAAGGAGAGCCCGCAGCGGCAGCCGGGTGGGTGTGATGCGCAGGTCGATGACTTCTGAAATCCGGCCGTCGGAGTCGAGTACAGGTACCATGTCGATGCCACGCAGGCGTATGTCTCTGAGCCGTTCTACGGTGTCGGCATCGTCATCGGGCCGGAGTGCCTTGAAGTCGGAGCGGGCCGCGTCGGCCACGACTGACTGCGGGGTGTGTCCGGCGAGCAGCGCGCGACGTATGTCGCCATCGGTGACAGTGCCGCGCATACGCCCGTCGGGGTCGGTGACGAATAGTGTCATCGAACTGCCGGACAGTCGGTTGAGACGGTCGAGAGCTTCCAGAAGGGTGGCTTCGGATGAAATAATATGCGCTTTTGGGTCAGTCATACCTATTAATCTAACAATTCAGATATGATGTTGGTTTTTATAGCTTTCCTCGGCTGCGGCCCACTGACTCAGGGTGTCGAGATCAGCCGAACGGTGGCGTGGCATGGGGTAGGGAATCACCCGGTGCATCTGTCCCATCGGGGTGGTGCGGAGGCTGTCGGGATTGATGACATATACGGCTCCGTTGTATTCCCATACAGGGGGCGCGTCCTGGCGACGGGTGAAGGAGCCGTCCCCCTTGCATACATGCAGATATCCGTCAGCGTCCGCCTCGAAAAGGTTGTAATACGGATTGGCATCGGCGGCGGTGACGCTCACCACCATGTCGGCATCTGGAGAGTAGAGCGACATGGCACCGCGGAGGTCCTCGGGAGTGCGTAAAGGGGACGTGGGTTGGAGGAGCACCACGCAGTCGTAGTCGATGCCGCGGGCGTCGGCCCAGTCCATCGCGTGGAGCAGGGCGTCGCGTGTGGGGGTGTCATCGGCGGCCAATGCGGCAGGGCGCATGTAGGGGACGGGCAGGCCGTGACGGCGCGCCACGTCGGCTATCTCTTCTGAATCGGTGGAGAGCAGGATGCGCTCGGGGGCGTCGCAGCAGGCAAGCGCGCCGTCTATGGCGAGCGTGAGCAAAGGACGTCCGCAGAAGGGACGTATGTTCTTGCCGGGGATGCCTTTGCTGCCTCCGCGGGCCGGAATGATGAACAGCGGTTTCATAAACTGAGGTCGTGGAAATGCTTTGATGCGCTACCGTTGACAGCGAACCGTTCGATGGCTTCGGCAGCTACCCGCGGTGTGTCGGGACGGCTGTATGGATTTTCTGTATCGGCGTTATCGGCAAGAAATTCGGGAGTGAGCGCGAGGTTCAGGGCGGCGGATATTTCATCGGCCGAGTCACCGCAGTCGATTACGAGCGGGGAGTGGAGTCGTCCCTGCTGCCTGCTGCCGATATTGACCACGGGTGTTCCGGCCGCGGGCACTTCGATTATTCCGCTTGATGAATTGCCCACTACCACAGCCGCATGAGTTATGGCGGAGAGATAGCGGCGCATCCCGAGCGATTTTATGAGGGTTATGCGCCCCGGCTGAGCGGCGGCTTCGCGTTCGATGACTTCGATTATGCGGTGGCTGCCGGCGTCGTTGTTCGGATAGGTGACAAGAAGGTCGAGGCCGGGAAAACTGTCGAGAGCGCGGAACATTTCGGTGCATAGTCGGCCGGGGTCGCCGTCGGCAAGCGTGGCCGGATGGTAAGTCACCACGGCGAACAGCCGTTCGGGGTCGATGCCTGTGCTGCCGGCCAGTTCCTGACGGGTCATGAGGGGTTGGTTCATGAGGTTCCAAACGCCCGGCGAGCCGATGTTTATCACAGATTCAGGCGCCTCGCCCATCTGGATCACGCGACGGCGGTAAGGTTCGGTGGAAACGAGATGCAGCCCGGCGAGTTTCGTGATGGCGTGGCGGAGTTTGTCGTCGATAGCCCCCTCGCTCACCTCGCCTCCGCAAAGATGCACCACAGGGATGCGGAGCATGGCGGCTGCCGATGCCACGGCGAGCATCTCGTAGCGGTCGCCGAGGAGGACGAGGGCGTCGGGGCGCATTTCAGACAGCGCCTCGGCCGTCAGGGTCAGGCAGCGGCCCATGGCGCGTGCGCGTGACAGTTCGTCGGCAGGTTCGGAGGAAGTGTCGGCCGGATGTATCGGCACAGCGACAGCGGGACTGAATCCAGCAGCGGTGATTTCGGAAAGTGTATTGCCGTAGCCTTCGAGAAGGTGCATGTTGGTGGCGAGCACCCGCACCTCCACATTGCCGCGGGTCTGCAGTTCCGAGGCTATCGGCTGAAGCAGACCCCAGTCGGCGCGGGTGCCTGTGGCTATGCAGACTATCGGCTTAACGTCGGTCATAACACGTTGAGCACCTGTTCCTTGATTTGTTCGAGGATGTCTTTCATCTGCACGACGATGCGCTGCATGTCGGCATGGTTGCTTTTTGAACCGAGGGTGTTGATTTCGCGTCCCATTTCCTGAGCCACGAATCCGAGTTTCTTGCCCTGTCCGGGTTCGGCATCCATAGTCTCCATGAAATAGCGCAGATGCTGGGCGAGACGCTGCTGTTCCTCGTTGACATCAAGTTTTTCGATGTAGAAAATCATCTCCTGCTCCAGGCGCCCTTTGTCGAGTTCGGCCACGGGAATTTTTGCGATAGCCTCTTCGATTCGCGCGCGTATGGCAGGCACGCGTTCGTTGGCATAAGGTACCACTTCGTCAAGCAATGCGGAAATTCCGGTGATTCGTTCGCCGAAGAACAATTCAAGGCGTTCACCCTCGGCGCGGCGATGGGCAGTGAGTCCGGCGATCGCCTCGTTGAGGGCGGCTGTTACGGCGGCGCGGACGGCATCGGAGTCTTCCTCGGCCTGCTCTGACACCATCACGTCAGGCATGCGCATCAGCAGGGGCATCCAGTCGGCCGGTTCAGCAACTCCGAGGGCGCTGCATGCATCGCTGACCTGACGGCGATAGGCCTCAAGCACCGGAAGGTTCAGCTGCACCTGCGCCGGTGCACCCGGCAGAGCCTCCACCGTGACAATCATGTCCACCTTGCCCCGCTGGAGCTCGCGGGCCACAGTGGCGCGCATGTCGAGTTCAAGCGAACGCAACTGATGAGGGACACGAGAATTCATGTCCAGCTGTTTGGAATTCAGGCTTTTGAGTTCTACTGTATATTTTTTATTGTTGGCCTCGGCAACACCTTTGCCGAAACCGGTCATTGACAATAGCATAGGCAAAATCAGTTAAAACATACAAAGGTACAAAAAATCCCGGAAACAGCAAACGACCCTCAGGCGGGGGGATGGAGATTGAAGTGAGTCCTGTTTATTCTAAAATATTGCCTCTTCAAAAATTATTGGAGGGCACGATTAGAGGATTGGAGGCGCTATTGAACTTTAATAATTGGCTCTCCGAAAAATGATGAAAGCATTGCGATGGTTGCGATGGTGAAATTGTGCTCACCGCTCAGCCATCGTGTAATTTCATTGGGCCTTTTTCCCAACGCCTCTGCAAACTGCTTTTTATTCAATCCCTTTTCCCGCATAAGACTATCAAGTCTGTTAGAAATGGCGAAAGAGAGCCGGGTTTCTTCGCGCTTCTCGCCGGGAATTTCATTGAAGATTTCTTGCAACGGAATGTTAACGGTTCTCATATATTGAAGTGTTTATCTGTTTTAATTTCCTTTTCGGAAATTTCTACATTGCCGGACCGCACTTCTTGTTTCAGCAGCCGCTCAAATTTCTGTAAGTCTATTACGTAACCTTGAAGTGTATTGTCTTCCTCATACGTGCGTGTGTGCTTGACATCGCCATTGCCGAGTACAAGTATTTTATCTGAAAGACGAAGACAATAAAGACGAAGTTTTGATTTAAGCACAGGTAAAGCTACAACAGAATCGCTCACCTTTCCTTCTCTCCTGAAGTATCGCTCTAAAGCTCCGTTTGATATGATCTGTTCAACGAACCGCATGATAGCTTGAAAATCGGAATTTAGTTCAGCATGGTTCCTGAATTTTGATATGAACTTTTCAAATTCGCTCATATCGTCAGAAAGAAATTGAATTGTGTACATCGTACAACTATCGCTGCTGTTTACCAAAAGTAATTCTACTTCGCTCATATTCCTTTGTAATTAAATTTCAACGCAAAGTTACGAAAAAGGTTTTACATAAATGTAAATTATACCAGTGATTTTGGTGTTAACTAATAGTTTTTTTGCGTTCCAATATATGGTGTGGACGGATTCGCGGTCGGTGTCCACGCCGGAGACCGTCGTGGACCGTTGGTGTTCCAAAGTATTGACTAGGGCTCTTTTCCATCGCTGTTCTTTTTTCTGCAAAGGTACAACTTTTATTACTCTAACACAGCTTTTTTACCATGCGCCCTTTTTTACTATGCACCCGTTCGCGCGTCCCTTTTTGGATTAAAACAAAAAAGCCTCGGCGGATGCCGAGGCTACTTCTGAAACTTTGTCGGGGTGACTAGACTCGAACTAGCGACCTCACGCCCCCCAGACGCGTACTCTAACCAACTGAGCTACACCCCGTGTTGTTTTCAAAAGCGATGCAAAGTTAGGCACTTTTTTTGAACTGACCAAATTTTTGCCGAACTTTTTTCAGAAAAAATTGACCGCCGCCTTTTTTCGGCCTTTTCAGCCACGTTTTTCGTGATTTTTTCCTTACCTTTGCACACGATATAGAGTTTAAGCGACAGAATGCTTTAACTTTCATTAACTTTTCATGTCCGTTCTGCAATGGCTAATCCTGTCAAAAAAAATAAATCGGAAGGTGTGAAAGCCTGGTGTGCGAAGCATCCGGTTCTCAGCGGGCTGTGCCTGATGTTTCTCGTCGGCCTGCTGATCGCGTGGCTGATCATGATGTTTCTGAGTGTCTGGACGCATCACGGCGACAATACTACGGTGCCGCAGGTGCGCCATGTGTCTTTCGCGCAGGCCACGCGTACATTGAATGAGGCAGGGCTGAGCATAGAAATAGCCGACTCACTTTACGACAAGACCTATCCGCCGGGCACGGTCATGGAATCGTGGCCCAAAGCCGGTTCGCAGGTCAAGTCGGGCCGCACGGTATATGTGACCGTCACGGCATTCTCGCCAAAACATGTCACGGTGACGATGCCTGTGACCGGGGTGTCGTCGCGTCAGGCGCTCAGCTATCTGAGCTCGCTGGGCATTACGGGCGTGAGGGTGATAAGCGTCCCCGGCGATTATCCCGACCTGGTGGAGAGCGCCACCTACAACGGCCGTCCGCTCGGAGTCGGATCAACGCTGCCCGTGGACGCAGCCGTGGTGCTGAACGTGTCGGCGGGACGTGTGCAGGAGCCCGAAGCCGAAAGTTCCTATGATGAGACCGAAGCGGGTGACGCCGATGAGGCAGTGACAGCCGAGGATGAACCGGACCAGTCGCAATACTATGACTGAACGAGAGGAACCTCAGGCTGTGATCGAGGGCGATGACGGCCGCGAACTATATGAGCATTTCCGATTTGTAGCCGACCCGGGACAGGCTCTGCTGCGAGTGGACAAGTTCCTTGTGGAGCGTTTGCAGGGTTCGTCGCGCAACCGTGTGCAGCAGGCCGCGGAGGCCGGGTGCATACTGGTGAACGGAAAGGCCGTCAAGAGCAACTACCGCGTGAAGCCCTGCGATGTGGTGCAGGTGGTGATGGATCGTCCGCGTTATGAGACAGAGGTGGTGGCCGAGGACATCCCGCTCGATATAGTTTACGAAGACGACTGGGTGCTGGTGGTCAACAAACCTGCCGGTCTGGTGGTGCATCCCGGACACGGCAACTATAACGGTACGCTTGTGAACGCTCTGGCATGGCATTTCCGCAATAATCCGGATTATGATGTGAACGACCCGCGCATGGGGCTTGTGCACCGTATCGACAAGGACACTTCGGGGCTGCTCGTCGTGGCCAAGACTCCGGACGCCAAGACCGACCTCGGCAAACAGTTTTTCAACAAGACCACCAGGCGCGAATATGTGGCCGTGGTGTGGGGGCGTCCCGACCCTGCGGCAGGACGCATAGAAAGCTACATAGGCCGCAATGTGCGCGACCGCCTGCAGATGGCCGTGGTGACCGACCCGTCGCAGGGCAAGCATGCCGTGACCCATTACAGCACGACGGAACAGCTCGGACCGGTGTCGGTGGTGAAATGCGTGCTCGAGACAGGGCGCACGCATCAGATCCGCGTGCACATGCGTCACATAGGGCATCCGCTGTTCAACGACGCCCGCTATGGGGGCGACCAGGTGCTCCGCGGAGTGCCCTCGTCGTCCTACAAAGCCTTCGTCCGGGGCTGTATGGAGGCCTGTCCGCGGCAGGCGCTTCATGCCCGCACGCTCGGATTCCGTCATCCGCACACCGGCGAAGAGATGGATTTCAGCGCGCCTATCCCCGACGACATGACCGCCATGATTGAACGCTGGCGGCGATACTCAACAAATAACATCAATTAGGAAAATACGTATTGTGAGGCTCGCGGGGTGTCTCTCCGCGTCGATATGCCGTGCCGCGCCTCCTCGGGGAGGCGTTTTTGTTAACATAGTATAAAGACTTTTAAATCGCAATAATCCCGCAACTTTCCCCGGCTTAAAACGTATTATTAGTACAACAAGCAATAAGCAATAGCAGAAAGAAGTAAATTTGAATTAGTTTTTTCATAGGATTAGATTTTTAAGGTTTTTACGGACTGAGGCAATCGTGAGACTGCCTCTTTTCATTTTTGTCCCCTGACAGATGTAGAAAGCCCCGCGACACGTGTGTCGCAGGGCTTTCTTTTATTTTTAGGGAAATCAGTGTCAGATCAAAGAGCTGTGGCGAGGGCGTCGTTGGTTTTGTGAACTGCTTCGGCGCTCTTGGCGAAAGCTGCCTTTTCGGCTTCGTTGAGGTCGAATTCAACGATTTTTTCGATACCGCCCTTGCCAAGGATGCAGGGAACACCGATGCAGAGGTCCTTCTGACCGTATTCGCCGTCAAGAAGGGCTGAGCAGCTGATGAGCTTCTTCTGGTCGTGGAGCACGGCGCCTACCACCTGGGCTGCGGCTGCACCGGGAGCATACCAAGCCGAGGTGCCGAGGAGTTTGGTGAGGGTAGCACCGCCTACCATGGTGTCGGCAGCAACCTTTTCGAGCTGCTCGGCGCTGAGATAGTTGGTAGCGGGCACACCGCGATAAGCGGCATAGCGGGTGAGGGGGATCATGGTGGTGTCGCCGTGACCGCCGATCACGATGCCTTCAACCTCAGTGGCGTTGGCGCCGAGGGCCAGGCTGAGGAAATATTTGAAGCGAGAGCTGTCGAGCGCGCCGCCCATGCCGATGATGCGGTTTTTGGGCAGGCCGGAAGTCTTGTGGATCAGGTAGGTCATGGTGTCCATGGGGTTGGAAACGCAGACAATCACAGCGTTGGGCGAGTGTTTGAGCACGTTTTCCATCACAGACTTCACGATGCCGGCGTTAACGCCGATGAGTTCTTCGCGGGTCATGCCGGGCTTGCGGGGAATACCGGAGGTGATAACGACAACATCGCTGCCGGCTGTCATCTCATAATCGTTTGTGACGCCGTAGAGACGAGTGTTGAGGTTGAGGATGGAAGCGGTCTGCATGATATCCATGGCCTTGCCTTCAGCCACGCCTTCCTTGATGTCGAGGAGAACAACTTCGTCAGCCACCTGGTTGGTTACCAGTACATTGGCACAGGTTGCGCCTACGTTGCCGGCGCCGATTACAGAAACTTTTGACATAATTAGTTATGTATTAGGGTATGTTTTGATTATCGTTAAACCGGGAGCAAGCGCCTCCGGGATTACACACCGCAAAATTACAGAAATATTTCCATATTTCCCAATAATACAAAAAATAAATTTCGCGTATAAGAAACTCGGGCATTACTGTCGGCTAAAGGCACGTTCCGGATATTAAGGAATAATAAAGTTCAATATATTTTGCGAGCGTATTTTCATAAGAAAACCGTGTTCTGACAAAGTTTTGGCAAGCTTCCGCGCTATATTTGAAAGGATGAGAAAGGATATATCGTACAGCTTCGCACATTGCATATATATTTCCCGGAGGGACAATTATCCCTGTAAATGGATTGACGGTCTCAGGCATTCCGCCACTGCCAAATGCCACCACCGGTGTTCCACAAGATTGTGCTTCAATATTTACCGTGGAGAGGCTTTCCGCCTCCGAAGTGTTGACAAATACGGAAGCGGAAGAGTACAGACGCAGTAGAGATTCACGGTCATTTAGGCGCGGCAGCCCTTCTATGCCTGAAGGAAGAGCGGCGATTTGTCGTCGTGATAGTCCAGCCACGCGAATTCTAATATAAGGAGGTAGGATTTTTCTCATCGTCGCAATGTGTCGGAGGCCTTTCCGGGTCTCCCAACGCGAGGCTGCAGCAATTACCGTAGGCTCTTCGTTTACTGAAGACTCAAGGCTTTGAGTAGGAATAAAGTTGTAGATTGTGCTGACGTTGTATTTCTGCAAGAACGATTGCCGTACCGTGTCTCGAAGCCAATCGGATACTGTGACTATGTGCATCTGCGGCATGGATGTAAAAGATCTTCTGCGTGATTCGTAGTTTCGGTGTGAACGATCAAAAATCCATGATGAAGGATATTCCGCTTTAAGCGGGCAACTATGGCATCCGTATCGCCAACGTGAACATCTCGCGGTGGAAAAATACGCACAGTGTCCTGTGATGGGCCAGCAGTCGTGGAGGGACCAGACCACCGGCGTTGAGATTGTGGACAGATAGCTGAACAACAGTTCGTAATTCAGATAATATCCATGGATATTATGGAGGTGGATGATGTCGGGTGAGAGGATCTCGATATGACGTATCAGATCCTTTGTTGGGTTCACCGAGCCGTGACCGTGATGGTCGCCGAAGCGAGAGAGTATTCCATGAATGAGTATATCCTGACGTGTGCCAATCTTGAGGAGATGAGATGCGCTGTGCGTAGGGTTCACCATGTCGCGTCCGTATGCGATGACGCTTTGCCACCCGTCATTAATAGCCGCACGACCAATAGACTCGCACAGTATCCCGGGGGCATTCCATCCCACGTTGGTGTTGATCTGTAATAGTGTTTTCATTATCTGTTTCCCACTTCTTTTGTCGGACTTTTAATCCGATTTTTAAGATTCCTGCTTCGGAGTAAAGGAGACACTTGATTGAGACAGGAGAAAGAAGGGCGTAAATTTTTAAGGTCACCCGCCGGGGGTGATGACGGGTGACCTTATTAAGGAATCAGTAGGTCTAAGATCAGTGCTTACTTACTTTCTTAACTGTATTGTTCTGTTTAAGGATGTATATGCCTGGAGAAAGTACGTCGAGATCGGATCCAACCCTGACACCGCTAAGATTATAAACATCAAACGGAGCCTCCATATCAATATCATATAGATTGTTATCCTTTACCACATCGCTTATTCCTGACATTTCGCCGGTCTGAGGATTGATCGCGACTGTCGGTCCGTCGGTGTAAAGACTTTCGGCAAGGATACGGAAAGGTGTGGCATCCGGAGCTTTCATCGGCGAGTTAAGGATTTCTGCTTCATCCATGTCCTGATGAAGTGTGACAAGTCCGTTGCGGTCGACAGTTGCGATTTCCGGGTTTGTTGAACTCCAATAGACATGAGGCAAATGAATATCTTGAGGCTTGAGAGATGCGGAGAGTTGGAAAGTATCTCCGGCACGGCCGATAAACTTCTGTGGTCCATCAAATTCAATGTATTCGGGACGGGTGAGGTAGGTCACATTTGATGGGATTGACCATGTGTACTCGTTTCTATAAGCATCGTGTGAATCTTTTTCAAGATGTATCGTAGACATACTTATTCGATAATTACACAACGGAGGGTTAAAGGAAGTGATGCGTAGATTGTCCAGCTTGTTTGAGCCGAAAGCATTGCTGCCGATATCCTTTATTGAGTGGCCTATTATAACATTTTGCAAATAAGGCGAAGTAAATGCATCATCACCAATCTTCTCAACGTGCATCGGGATTAGGATATCGCTGAGTTGTGTTGAATAAAATGCTTTATTTCCAATGGTCTTGACATTGCTGCCGATATAGGCGGTTTTGAGGCTAAGGCAACCTTCAAACGCATTCTCCGGAATGGTCTCAATGTGATTTCCAATAATAACACTTGTGATTGAGGAGCCTTTAAATGGAGTTCCATCAATAGGGCGACCGATATATACTTCTGCTTTCATCGGATAAGAGCCATTGTAAACAGGCTCCATCGTTAATGTATTTACACCGTCATTGAGAGTAAATTCTTTGAGAGTGGTAGTTGCAAAGGCCGCTTCGCCAATCTCCGAAACAGAAGACGGAACAGTGGCCTGTGTGAGTTTTGAGCCGGCAAAAGAATACGGAGCAATGATACTAACTCCATCCATGATCACGACATTTATAAGATCAGGGAAGGGCGTTTTATTTTCTGAGAATGTAAAGGTTCGAAGCATTGTCATATTTGTAACCGGAGCGGCTTGAAACGCATTCTTGCCTATTGCGAGAGGACTTGTGTGAGACTGTCCAAGAAGATAAAGATCTCCGAGATTGATGCAGTTTGCGAATGCATAATCTTCTATGGACATCACGGTAGGTTGGACGACATAAGATTCAATATTTATCGGAGCGTATATAATAGACTGGTATTCGGGACCGTAGACGAATCCATTCTTTACTATGGATGTTTGGGGGTCATAGGAGATTGCAACGGCGTCCTTATATTCCTCAGGTAGAGTAAAATTTTTGTTTTCTTCGAGAGCCGGGTAGCCAATCTTTATTAAGGAAGGAAGATTAAAGAAATCATTGATACTTTTACCCAATACGGTCTGAGAGCCAAACAGAAGCTCTTCAATGCCACTATTGCTGAATGATGTACTTCCGACATATTTGATTGATGACGGAAGATACAAAGATTTTAGAGAAGATGTGTTGGAAAAAGCTCTTTCAGCTATATCTGTTACCCCCTCAGCAATATCGACAGATGTCAAGGAAGTGCACCCGACAAGGAACATACGTGGAATGACAGTGAATGTAGAAGGGATCTTTATTGATTTCAAATTAGGGCAAAAGGCAAATGCAGATTGATCATAGTCGGCATAACCTACTTCTCCAGACTCAATATTGCCTGATTTAGCAACCGTTGTAACGCCTTCCATTATAACAACAGACTCAAGATTATCGCAATGAGAGAAGGCATTGTTTCCGAGAAGTTTAATGAAGCCAGGAATGGTTACTTCCGTCAGTTTGTTACAGCGGCTGAAACCACTTCCTGCTACCATAGTAACAGGATAACTTTTGTTGTCCTCAGGGCAAATTACGGTTTCTTGCCATTGGATTTCTTCCAGATCATCTTTTGATGTGGCGGATACCCTGGCAAATGATTCGCTGTTTTGTATAGTGTATGTTAAACTGTATTTAAGGTCTTTACCATCTGAAAAAGACATTTTAGCGGCCCACGACGGGATGGAGGTTAATAAGATGGTGAATATAAGAAGTTTCAGTATTCTCATATTTGTTGATTTTAATGATTGGATATTTGTTGATTTTTTTGATTCAAATCGTGTTATTGCTTCTAACGCAGGATGAATTTGAGGTTGAATCATCAAAATTAAACAATGGAGGGTGCGCGAATATTCATGATAAACAGGAGAGTTTACGGCACACCCTCTGAGAGGCTTGAAACTTCTCAATCAATACTATCGGATAACTCACCGAAAATGAAAAGAATGGAGTGAACAAGGATACGGGCATACCGTGGTTTATGCCTTAGGCTCCCGGATAGGCGCGATATATTTAAGAAGAAAAGCGTGAGAGCCTTTCATCGAGCCCGTTCCGCTATCAGAGGCTCTGGTAATGCCCATCTCAGTAGAACGGACAGGGCAGAGGCCTCACGCGGAGATATATAGTACACCTACAACGATACTCTCGTATCGCCAGGCATAGCGGTACATATCCACGTCAGACGTCTACTTCTGTCTCATTCTTGACTGAGATTGAAATTTACCAGATTTCTGATAGCCAAGAAAGAGCGTCGAGTAAACGCTTTTCAGTATTTATAACAACTTGCCACTGCAAGCATTAGCAAACCCGCCCTCAAGCCCGTGACCGGGCCTCTGCTCAGCGGTCTGCACGACAAAATTACAATATTTATTTTTGTCGTCAAAATTTTTGTAAACTTTTTTTATTACTGTTTCTCAGATATTATCCATTGGACCGGAATTTCACAGTAGTCCTTTCAACTGCTTATTGATTAAAAAATAGTCAAAAGCGGTAAATTCATAAAAAACGCGCCTATGAAAGCGCGTTGAAATCTGTTGATGATAGTCTGATCAGAATGCTGCTTCGGGGGAGAAGGGGGAGTTGTTGAGGCGTAGGGCGGCGGCGATGGTGTAGTGCCGGAATTGGCCGGCGACGTCTTTGGCTTGGGTTACTGAGGTGGCGTCTGCACCTCCGGAACGCAAGGCGGCGCCGGAGGGATCAAAACTTAGGATGCTGATTACGGCTACCATCAGTGCTACTACGAGACCTCCAAGAAAGCCGATCAGATTGTTTGCTTGTTTGCGTGTCATAGGTCTTATAATTTCTTGTTTACTTTCTTATTTATAAGACAAATGGCGCGCCAAAAAGTTCTGCCGGCCTGGGCAAGTCGGAGGTCAGCGCGACGTTAGGGCCACGGAAACGGCTGTGCGCCTGTCGCGTCGGATTTCAGTGACCGCCGCCCGGGAATCGCGTGCGCCCGGCCCTGTGACGGCTTCGACGGTCTCGCCGTAATGACATTCGTGGTCGAACGAGGCTTCGAGCCGGTAAACGGGATTTGCGCGATACCATTCGGGCGTGTGCTGATTCATCACCAGATCGAGATAGCGCAGGGTGTTGACATGGCCGTTGAAGTCAATGTCGGTGAACCGGAACGTGTATGACTCTGTGGCCGTGGCGCCGTCGCGGGCAATGAGCGGTGTGCGGCACTTCTCCACCGGACATTCACGCGCGGCCACCGGGAAAAGAGTTGATTCGATGGCCGTGAGGTCGGCCATGCTGCGCTTGCGGATGTCGATGGCAACCCACACCGAACGGATGTGTCCCAGGGGCTCGCCCTTAGAATCAGTTATAAGGAAGCAACGGTCGCTGAAGAACCGGTTGTAGCTTTCGATCCAGGTCGAAATTGTGTAGAACTCGTTTATTCCGGGAAAGCGAAGCATGTCGATGGTCAAGCGTGCAAGCACCCAGGCCATGCCGTGGGTGGCGAGGTCGGAGTAGCCGATGCCGAGCAGGTTGGCATGTTCTGTGGCCATCTCAATGGCGCGTGAGGCCACGAGGGTCAGTGGCATCTGACCGAAAATGTCGGTCTGTCCGGCGGTGAGATGATAGGTCTCGGTGAGGGTGTCTTTATTTTCAGAGAGATTCATGGGGATGTTTTCAGGACCGGGGAAGCCGGTTTTCAATACCATTGCACGCCGTTAGATGTAGACGAGCGTTTGTCGTACTTGAGGTCGGAAAGAAGCGAACTCTTGACGGCGATGTTGAACGTATAGCTCTTGTAGGGGCCCACGGGCACAAATGACGCGCGCATGGAGAAACAGTGCAGGTCGCGCGAGATGTTGCAGTTCATGTAGGCGAGGCGCTTGGTGTCGAAGTTATATGATGCCGTGAAGCTGAAATTCCAGTTTTTCGTCGGGCGGATAGAGCCTGAGAAGCTCAGATTCTGTGTTATGCGCGGGTCATATTCCATCTTTTCCTTGTTGAACGTGCCGTAGCCGTATGAGATGGAATAGTTGAGCGTGAGGCTCCACGGCACCCGCCAGGGCACATATCCGTCGGCGGTGAGTTCTCCGGAGCCCGAACCTCCGGTATCGTCGTCAGGATTATCGAGGTCGGCCGGATTAGCCGGCTCGGATGAAGATGACGATGAATTGTCCGGTGCTGACTGCTTCTTGTTCTTACGTTTGAACGTATCGTTGTTGAAAGTGTATGAAAATGAAGTGCCGGTGTTGCGCAGGCGTCCGATTCCTTTGCCTGCCTTCCAGCGGGGAATGTTGACTCGGACGGGTGAGCCGTATTCGTTGAGCTGGTAAGTGTACACATCCCACGTGGCCGAAAGGTTGAGGTTGAAACCCTTGGTGAGTCGCAGCAGTATGGATGTGCTCAGATCCGACCAGTTGAGCGAGTCGGCGGCGAAGTTGTAGCTTTCGCCTATGCTGAGGTTCTCGATGAGTGATATTTTCTTTTCGGGCACGGAGTCGTTCTGCGACTTGACCTTCATCTCCAGGTTGTTGGCGAGGTTGAACGACACTGACCCGGTCTTGCCCTGCGACGGTACACCGAACAGAGCGTTGGGGAACAGGGAATATTTACGGCTTTGGGGAGTGCCCTTAGGGTCGATGTATTCGTAGGAGTCGTAATATCCGAAGAACGGTGAGCTGAAGTCGGGTGCGCCGTTGAACGTAATCGACGGGGTCATGACGTGGCGCACCATGCTGATTTTCTTGGCCAGAAATCCCAACGGACGCCAGAATCCGTAGACTTTTGTGTCGAGACTCACCGACCCCTGGAAGTCGTACACGTTGTAGAGGCTGTAAGTGGTGTCGGCAAGTTCGATACCCAGATCAGGG
The DNA here is from genome assembly GCA_947175575.1 of uncultured Bacteroidales bacterium. Lineage (GTDB taxonomy): Bacteria > Bacteroidota > Bacteroidia > Bacteroidales > Muribaculaceae > CAG-873. The sequence goes on from CAMWNG010000013.1 coordinate 32,334, forward strand.
TCCCAGTGGCGACGCACCTTGTTCGTGTACATTCGGTCGGTGATGTTGATCGAGGGTGTGATGTTGATGTAGTTGAACACATTGAAGGTGGCCGATATGGGCACATTGTGCCTCATGCCGTTGCGCCAGTCTTTGATCAGGCTTTTCTTGAAGAACTGGTTCTGCTTGGCTGTGAGGGAGTTCTGGAACTGTCCGGAGTAGGACATCTTGATTTTCTCATACCATCGCTCACTTCCGCGGGCCTTCTTGCGTTTGAACGGCGCCAGTTGGCTCATAGTCAGCGTGAAGTTGGGGAAGGACACGGCGAGGGTGGAGTCCTGTGTGCGCTGGCTCACATTGAGCGTGGTGCTCAGGCTCCATTTACTGTTGGGAAAGCGATAGGTGAGGTTGACGCTCGAACTCTTGGTGTTTTCGGTGAAGGACGGAGAATAATATGAGTTGAGGTCGTTTCGGGAATATCCGGAGGTGGTGAAGTTGACGGAGGCCGACAGGTTCATGTTGGGGTTGGCCTTGGCGTCCTGGCTGTGCGACCAGAGAATCTGGAAGTTGGTCTGTGCGGAATAGTCAGGCGACCCTTTCTCACCGAGGATGGTCTTGAGATAGGAGAGCTGGAAATTGCCGTTGAACTTGTAGCGTTTGGAATATGTGCTCTGTGCATTCACGCCCCAGGAACCCTTGGTGTAGAGTTCGCCGCGAAGTGCGAGGTCGATATTGTCGTTGATGGCGAAATAGTAGCCGCCGTCGCGCAGATAAAAGCCTTTCTGATAGTCATCGCCGAAGGAGGGGAAGATGATGCCGGAGGCGTAGGAGTCGTTGAAGGGGAAATAGCCGAAAGGCACGGCAATGGGGAGGGGTAGACCGGCGAGCACCATGTACACCGGTCCGGTGACCACATCGCGTCCCGGACGCATTCGGCCCCGGGTGATGTTGAAATAGAAGTGGGGACAGTCGTGATCGTCGCAGGTGGTGTAGCGGCCGTTTTCGATGAAATACTCGTCGTTTTCGTCCTTTTTTGTCACTCCGCCTGTGAGGTAGCCTTCGCCTTGCTGGGTGACTACGTTGGTAATCAATCCCTTGCGGGTGTTGAAGTTGTAGTGCATGGTCTCTGCCTCGTATTCGGAATCTTTTTCATCGAACACGGGTTTGCCGACGATGGTGCCGGTGGAGTCGGGCACTCCGACCGCATACACCGTCGATGTGTTGAGGTCGAGCTGGATGTTGGCGGCCTGAAGCTTGAGGTCGCCGTAGGTCACCGAACTGTTGCCGTACATGTAAGCCGAGTCGCGGCGCACGATCACCATGGAATCAGATGACCGGAACTGCACCGGAGCGTCCAGATCGACTTTCTCGAGTACAGGACGCAACCTCGGCACGAATGTATCGGGTTCTTCCGCCGGGACAGGTATGGCGGTATCGGCCGGTATATCAGCTGAATCGGCTACCGCGATCACCGAGTCAACCGCTACATCGACTGATTCCGGCGCCACCGCGTCGGCGATGTCGGAAGGGTCGAAACCGGTGTCTGCGGCAGCAAAACCGGCCAGAGCCGTGATACATATTATATATAGGAGGAGTTTTCTCAAGAAAGTGTGATTGGCGGGACTGCCCCGCGAGTGGTTTTTACAAGCTACAAAGATAGCAACTTTTTTTCAAACGACAATCGGCATAATTACAGGATGGTCTGTATAGGACTTGTTTTCATATGTTACACACGATCGTAATCTTACTGCGGCCGGTGTGCCGTCGCTGAGAATTCGCCGAGCACCGGGGTGTTGAAAGTGGAAAGGTCAATCGGACCGCTGCATCCGGGCAGTTCTCCTTTATGGGAGTGCTGCCAGAATGTCCACCGTTCGCGCTCGGGCAGGGGCGGGGTGGTGAACGAACATATCCACAGGGGAATATCATCGAAATTTCCGCGCACGAACCGTCCGTAACCGTTCTTGTTGGTGTAGATTATGGGCGACATTCCCTGCAGTTCGAGCTGGTAAATCAGCTCGCGCAGATTGGACACCACGGCATCGGTAGTGATGTCGGTGGGATTGGTCCATTCTTCAAGATCGATAGCCACCGGTAGATTCAGAGAGCGACCCCTTGCGGCGCGCATGATATTGTCGGCCTGCAACGCCGGGCTGACATCGAACCGGAAGAAGTGGTAGATGCCCACCTGTAGTCCTGCTGCTTTGGCTGCACGGTAGTTTTTCTCGAAAAAACGGTCGCGCCAGGTCGCTCCCTCGGTAGCTTTGATGTAGGCGAATGTCACTCCGGCTCGGGCGAGTGAATCGAAGTCAACCGCTCCGTTATGCCCCGACACGTCGACGCCCATCACCGGATAGAGCGAGCGGTCGACATCGACGTGGGCGATCCCGCTGTCCCACATGCGTGTGATCATAGTGGCCAGAATCGCCAACATGGTCACAGCGATTATGGATATGGCGATTTTCCTGGCCAAATTACTCTACTTTGAGTCGGTCGCCTTGTTCGCGGACAATCGATTCGTAATACTTGCTGTCGTAACCGCCCCAGTCGGGTTGCACGGGTACGCCTTCGGGTGTGCGGGCGAAAGATCCGTCGGGATTCTGTTTCTTGATATTGCCGTCGAGGAATTTTACAAGCAGAAAATCGCCCAGGCGCTTGTAAGCTGATGTGATGTCTGCTGCCGAAGCTTCGGTGACACCGTTCAGCACCTCTTGCGCGCGTTCATAGGGCACATCGGCCGTAAGAGCATTTTCAAGCAGATCGACCTGATTTTCGAGATTGGATTCGAACGCGGTCTGAACCTTGCGGATGTCGGGAATCATCTGCGAATAACGGTTATAAGCCTGATTGGCCACATAATTGTTAACCCAGAACATGGCATCCCAACTTAGATCGTACATGTCCCCGTTGCCGGGAGCGACCTGATGGGGCACAGAGCTGTTTGAGTTGAACACCGGGAAATAGACGCAAGTGTTGGCGTCGTCAACCCCGAACCACAGGATTCCCTTCATGGCCGGATGGCGGGCGGCGTTCATGTCGCTTACGAAGGAGAAACCGGTCTGCTGGGTGGCGATCGCACGTTCGTGGGTGTATGTCGATCCGTCCACTTCGTAAGTCAGCGGGCGCCAGCGGTAGGGCACCGCATACGGTCCGGCGCCTATGTCGGTGGTCATATCGAGGGGGGTACCTTCGAAGTGGTCGCGCATCATCCATTTGAGATCGTTGGCGCTTACTTTTTTCGACGGTTTTACCCAGAGCGGGAGCACTTCGCCTGTGCCTTCTGTGATCCAGCCGAGCCACTTGTCGGCCTCGCCTTCGGGCAAAAAGCGGTTGTAGTAGCTCCACACGCGACCGTCGCATCCGCGGAGCGCGCCGAGATCAGTGACGGCATAGGTGCGCGAGAAATCGAAATCCTCGTCCTTGCCGTTATAAAGCCCCTGTTCACGGGCAAATGAAATAACGTCGGGAGAATAGAGTGTCTCAGGATCGTTCAGCGGGAACGTGTGTATGCGCGAATGATTGGCATGACCGCTGATATATCCGTCAGGCACACGGCGGGCAACCCATACTGCTCCGGGATCGCTCTTGCCTTTGCCGATGAGTTCCATGATCCACACCTCGTCAGGGTCGGCGATCGAGAACGATTCGCCCTCGGAAGCATAACCGTAGTCCTTGACCAGGTCAGTCATGATCTGGACGGCCTCACGGGCTGTCTTGGCGCGCTGCAGGGTGATGTAAATGAGCGAGCCGTAGTCTATGAGGCCCGACCCGGCCAGTTCCTCACGTCCACCCCATGTCGATTCGCTGATAGTGAGGCCGTGTTCGTTCATATTTCCGACGGTGGCGTATGTGTGGGCCACTTCGGGAATCTCGCCCAGAACGCGGTGTGTGTCCCAGTCCACCACCTGGTGCATCGCGCCGGGAGCATGGTCGGCGGCCGGCTGGCTGTACAGCTCGCCGTAGAGCACATGAGCGTCGGCGGCATAGGTTATCATTGTCGAACCGGAATCGGTGGCGCCTTTGGCGGCTATCAGACTCGTGCAAGCATCGGCGGCTGTCCATGAAAGCAGTGCGGCTACGAGCGGATATGCAAATCGAAGATTCATAAATGTCTAATAATCGGTTTATAAAACAGCAAAGCCTTATAGGCTCAAAGGACAAAATTACTAAAAAAAAGCCAAAGCGTAACCCCAAATTTTGTTAAATGGATAAAAAGTAGTAAATTTGTAGCCGCAAAAACGGTCCGGTAGCTCAGCTGGATAGAGCAACAGCCTTCTAAGCTGTGGGTCTTGGGTTCGAATCCCAACCGGATCACGAATGAAATGAGGGAGCGGGTTGGATGAGAACCCAAGGGTTCGTCATCGCGTAGCGCTTTCGTGGAAAGAATCCCAACCGGGTCACATAAGGGTCACAAATTCGACAAGGATTTGTGGCCATTTTTGTGTTCCTATGAGATTGCGACGAACACTAGCCGCCACGCCCTCGGAGTTTACGAATTTGACCGGTAAGAATAAAAAAGCACCTTAAAATAGAGCCTAATCCAAATTAAATTGCTATATTTGCAACATATTTACAAATACGCTCCTTAAA